>JAXDPG010000110.1:0-3657 GCA_034668485.1 Sphingomonadales bacterium | reverse complement strand
GACATCTTCGGCGTGGACGTCCCCGTCTATCTGGTGCCCGACAAGGAAGGCGACCTCACAGGCGGTGTGCGGTTCAGTTACCGATCGGACCGCGAAGACAAGTTCGCCGTCGGAGTCTTCTTCGGCGCGGCTTTCAGCCTCTGGCAGAAATAGGAGCAGGACGATGAACACTTCCTCCAATACCGTCGCCTCCCTGCCGCCGGAAGTCGCCCTCTGGTGTGCGAATTATGCCGGGTTCGCGCTCACCCTCGCCAAGGGGTTCCTGATCCTGGCCTTCCTCGTCGCGCTGGTGGAGACGGCGCTGGCGCTGTGGGCCAAGCTGCAGGCGGCCAAGAAAGGGCCCCAGGTCGCGCAGACGGCGATGGCCGAGTCGGCCGTCGATCCGGTCAAGCTGCTCGAAGCGCTGAAAGCGCTGCTCGAGACGCTGAAGGGCCTGCCGGCCTGGGTCGCCATCTTTCTCGCCGGACTCGCCTTGTTGTGGATCGCGGGCGAGAAGCCGAAGGCCTGTGCGCCTCCGGAAGTCCGTTGTGCGCAGACAGGGGCGCAGAAGTGCCCGCCGGTACGGTCTGCGGGACAGGGCGAGCCGTCGAACACGCAGGCCACGGCCAACACGCAATAAGCTGCTTATGGGGGGTGCGGCGGCGTTGCTTCGGCGGCGTCGCCGCAGCGCATGTCAGGACAGGGGCCGCCCCGCCAGCGCGGCCCTCAGCGCCTCCGCCGCCCGCCGCATCTCGGCGACGTTCGCCTCGTGCTCCGCCTCGGCCGCGGCCAGATCCGCACCACAGAACACGCAATCCTCGCGCCCGTCGAGCTTCACGAACCGCCTGCACCCCCGGCACAGCCGCAGCGGCACCGGGATCCGTCCCGTCTCAGCCATTGACGGCGATCCGGTCCGCCACGCGCCCGGCCGCTTGGGCCGGCACCGGCTCGACCACGATCTCGAACTCGCCATTGTCGAACGAGCGGCCGGGGGCGTCCTTGACCTTGACGAGGCGCTCGCGCAGGCCCTGCGCGTCCATCTCCAGGGCCCGGTGGTGGCACATCGGGTTGTTGCCGGCCCGGCCCATCAAGGCGTGGCTGGTCCAGGTGCAGCCGGCGAGGCAGGTGTCGGCATAATAGCAGGTGCGGCAGAAGCCCCAGAGGTCTTCGGCGGTGCGGCGGCGGTTGAAGGCGAGCGGCTCGCTATTCTCCCAGATGTCCTTCAATCGCCGCTCGCGGACGTTGCCGCCGGCATAATCGGAGCCGAGGCCGGGGCACCCCTTGATGGTGCCGTCGGCCTCGATCCCCATCACCGTGTCGCCGGCATTGCAGCCGTGGAAGTAGATTTCCGGATCGAGGACGTTGCGGATCACCGATTCGTAGGGACCGTAATAGCCGACATTGCTGGCCGGCTGGAGGAACAGTCCGCGTGTCCGGCCCTCGACGGCGAGCTCGGCGAGGAGGGGCATCACCTCGAGCATCTGCCAGGGCTGGAGAAGCATCTCGGGATGATCGGCGGCATTGCCCATGGCGGTGGTGATGGCGAGCTGCCAGTTGGTCGCTCCGGCGTCGATGATGACGTCCATCAATTCGCGCAATTGGGGCAGCGTATAGGCGTTGATCTGGCTGTTGACGGCCGACGACAGGCCGTGGGCGCGGACCCGGCGAAGCGCGGCCAGAGCGAGCTCGTAGGAGCCGGGGACTCCGCGCACCTTGTCGTGGACGGCGCCGATGCCGTCGATCGAGATGCCGACCCCGCACAGGCCGGCTTGGGCGGCGGCGGCGACCCGCGCCTCGCTGAGGTTGCGGCCGCCGGTCTGGAGGTCGCAGCGCATGCCGGCGGCGCGGATCGCGGCGACGATCTCCAGCCAGTCCTTCCTCAAATAGGCCTCGCCGCCGATCAGGCCGACGTCGCGCGCGCCCAGCTCGGCGATCTGCCCGACCAGGTCGAGTGCCTCGGCGGTCGTCAGCTCGTCGCGGCGGCGGCGGCCGGCACGCGAGCCGCAATGGCTGCAGGCGAGGTCGCAGGCGAGCGTGATCTCCCAGACCACGCTCACCGGCACGCGGCGGACGATGTCGTCGAACGCCGCGTAACGGACAGGCAAAGCGTCTGCCCGCCGGGCGTCCAATTTACCGGGCCTTCTGTGCGGCCGCCTCGAGCGTCTTTATCAGCCCGTTGAGATCGCCATATTTAGCTTGCACGTCCTTCGCGCCCTGGAGGAGCTCCTGGATCTCGTGGAGCTCGCCGCGATGCAGGGCGTCGTCGACCGCCGGCCGATAGAAGACGCGGCCCGGGTCGAGGAGCCTGCGAAGCGTCTCGAGCGTCAGCGGCTGCCTGATCGGGGGAATGGCCATGGTGCTTCTCCTACGCTGGTGAACGGCGGCAAGACTAGATCGCGGCGTCGGCAGCGGAAGCGCGAGTTTGCTCTGAAATGGAGGGATTCGGGCCGCCGGCAAGCGAAACGGCACGAGGACCCGCCTTGCCGAGACGGCACCGATCCGAGCGGAATCAGCAGCTTGCCGGACTGGGAAATATTCGCCGATGCCGCGCAAAATGGACCTAATTCACCGCCCGTCGCTTATGACGCTTCTGCGTGAGGAAGGTCACGGACGGCCCGTCGGAGCGGTCCTAGCAACCGGTCGGAGGCCTTGGAGGCGCGGATGGCGTGGGTTCGGATCAAGGTACGGCCGGGCACCGGCGTATGCGGCTATTCCCTGTTCCTCGACGGAATCCCGGTGACCACGGACTCGGGCCATCGCGGCGAGGCGCGCTGCGAGGGCCGCTGCGGTGACGGCTCCCGCCATGCCTTGCTCTACAGCTTCAGCGGCGCGCCCGGCGCGACCCTCGCGATCGTATTGAGCTGCCGCGAGCGCGAGGTCTGCCGGGTCGCCGCCGCCGCCATCGCCGGGCGCGGCCGCGGCGCGGGCCGCCAGCCCTTCGACCTATGAGCCGTTTCGAGCGACGAAGCCAGCCGCCGCCGGGGTGACGGCGCGCGGCGGCTGCGCTAGGCTCGGGCCGGCTGCGGGGGGATTTGCGATGCGCTTGCCGGCTATATTGGCATTGGCACTGGCCGCTTCGGCGGGACAGGCCGCGCAGGTCCACCGGCTGGGTCCCGCGGAATCGCCCATCTCGGCGTCGGTCGAGGCGCCGGCCTCGAGCCGGACCGTCTGGATCAGCGGCACCGTCCCGGACGCCGTCGACCCCGCCGCACCGGCGGGCTCGGTGCAGCGCTACGGCGACACCGCGACCCAGACGCGCTCGATCCTGCGCAAGATCGATCGGCAACTGGCGCAGCACGACATGACCCTCGGCGACATCGTCATGATGCGCGTCTTCCTGGTCGCTCCGCCGGGCCAGGCGCGGATGGACTTCGCGGGGATGATGACGGCCTATCGGGAGTTTTTCGGGACGGCGGCGCAGCCGAACAAGCCGGCGCGCTCGACCTTGCAGGCCGCCGGCCTGGTCGATCCGGGCTGGCTGGTCGAGATCGAGGCGACCGCGGCCGGACCGAAGCAGAAGGTGGAGCTCCAATGAGCCTCACCCGGCGTGCCTTGCTGGAGCGGCTCGGCGCCGTCGGCGGCTTCGGTGCCGCCTATCTCGGCATGGAAGCGATGGGCCTCCTCGCGCGGCCGGCGGCGGCGGCGCCGTTCGAGCCGCCGCCGGCGCCGCGGGGGCGC
>JAXDPG010000109.1:0-16974 GCA_034668485.1 Sphingomonadales bacterium | reverse complement strand
CGCCGGCCTTGACGCCTTCCTCGAGGGCGAGGCGGGGAAGGCCGAGGGTGAGCGGGCAATCGTCGTGCCGGAACTCGCCGACGCAATCGCCGCGGCGGAAGACGGCGAGCCCGCGGGACGTCTTGATCCCCATCGCGTCCGCGCTGTGGCCGAGATAGAGGAGATAGGGCCCCGGTATCATGGCACGAACCTATCGCCCCCGGTCCGCCTCTTCAGCATAGCGAGTGGGCCGCTCGGCATAATCTGCCGTTATGGCGCCTCGATCACCCTCGCCAGAGTCTTGAGGAAGTCGGTGGCGAGCGCGTTGGGCGGCCGGTGGGTCAGGTACATGGCGTGGATGTCGAATTCGAGCTTCGGCTCGAGCGGCCGCACCGAGAGGCCCGGAGCCAGCGACGCCTGGGCGGTGAAGTTGTCGACCACGGTCATTCCAACGCCCTGCCGGACCAGCGCCGCGGCGATGTAGAAGGTGCGGGCGGAGACGATCTCGTCCAGCTCCAGATCGAGCCGCAGCAGCTCCTGGGTGAAGAGCTGGCCGATCGGTCCGCTCGCGGCGAGGGTGATGAACGGGCGGCCGCGCAGCTGGCCGAGCTCGACCCGGGCGGGAGCGTCGGGCATGTCCTGCTCCTGGTACAGGACGACCAGCTCGCCCTGGCCGAGCCGGCGATGGCCGACCGGCGCCGCCGGCGGCACCTGGAAGGCGATCGCGACGTCGGTCTCGCGCTCGTAGAGCTTGCGCAGAAGATCGTCGTGATGGACGGTCTGGAGATCGAACTTCACCTTGGAGTGGTTGCGGCGGAAGCGCGAGACCGCGACCGGTATGGCCTGCAGCGCCAGCGACGGGAGAGCGGAGATTCGAAGCATGCCCCCCTCGCCGCGCTTCAGCTGCCGCCCCGCCTCGCGCAAGGCGTAGACCCGATCCTGGATCTCGCTGGCTTCGGTGAACAGCACATGGGCATCGTCGGTGGGCACGAGGCCGCCGTTGGTGCGCTGGAACAGCTGGAAGCCGAGCAGCGACTCGGCGTGGCGGAGCATCTTCGACACGGACGGCTGCGACACGTTGAGAGCGCGCGCGGCGGCGCTGACCGACCCGTTGAGGTAGACGGCGTGGAAGATTTCGATGTGACGCAGATTCATGCGCCGGCGCCTATCGACATGAGGTCAAGCTAGAGCAGTTCCAAGCGGCGGGAAATGGCCGCGTCAGCGGCGCGAGCGCGGGAAGCTTGGGGGGTAGGGGCGGACCAACGTGTGCTCCGCCCCATGCTCCGAAAGGGACTCGAACCCCGCAGTACCAAAAGTCAATTTACCTTTATCAATCGAAGCGCCTTCACGTTACACGCTGGCCGCCCGACGGGCAAGCGGCCGTGCCCAGGTCAGGCCGGCTTGTTGTTGCGCTTCTCCATGAACGGCGGGACCTTCAGGGTCAGGCCCGCCGCGGCATTCGGCACGAGATTGTCCGCGGCGAGCCACATATATTTCGACGTCTGCTGCTGGGTCAGAGTCTCGGTCGGCCTTACCCTGATGCCCAGCGGAGCCGTGTCGATCCGGTTCTCGCAGACGGCGAGGAACGGGCCGAGGAAGCCCCACACCCTTATGCCCTGCGCGAAGGCGGTCTTGTTCGAGCCCCGGGTCGTCGACCAGGCGAGGGTGTTGCGCTCGATCCGGATCGTCTCGGCATTGCCGACGAACAGCCCGCAGGCGGCATAGACGTCCTCGCCGGGCAGGCGCAGGAACAGATTGTTGCCGTCGATGGTGACGATGCCCGCCCTCAAACGCTCTTCGCCCCGGCCGCTGGTGCCGACATGGACGCCCTGGATGAAGCCGTCGGTGCGGTTGCCGCTCACCGTGACGTTGGCGAGGACTCGGCCGCCGCAGGTGATCGCCTGGCGGCCGAAGCTCGGCAGGGCCTGGACGTAGGCGTTATACCAGGAGACGGCGCTGCCCAGCTTGGCGCGGAATTCCTCGTCGACGATGACCCGCGAGGCGATCCCCTCGACATGGCCGATGAGGTCGCTGCCGCGGGTGATCTTCTCCGGCGCGATCAGCTTGATCGCCTTGTTCCAGTCCGCCTGGCTGATCGGCGAATCGAACAGGATGCGCTCGCCCTGGGCGTTGAGGACGATGGCCCCGGGCCGGCCCATCTGCTCGTCGAACCGGCCGACCTTGACCTCGCCCGCAACCAGAAGCTCGCGCTTGACGCTGCGGTCGAGAGCATCGAACGCGCCCTGCCCGGTGCGCTTGGCGAGACCGGACACCCTTTTCTTGTGCGAAGCCGGCATATGCTCCGGAGTCATCGCCGAGTCGAAGATGCGCTCGGCAAAGGCGGCGAAAGTGGCCTGGGTCTTGAGGTCCCCGGCCTTGGGCGGGTCGGCCTTCACCATCTCGTTCCACTCGGCCTGGGACACGGCGGAATCGAAGCTCGCCACCCACTGGCCGCCGCGAATCTGCTTGTCGTCCTGACCGGCGATGAAGCGCTCGCTCTTGGGCTTGGCGACCAGCAGCCCGACCAGGCGGGCCCGCCACTCGCGCCCGGCGAGCAGCTTGCCGGCCGACAGCGATTGCGGGCGCGCCAGCACGGCGAATTCGTTGTCGCTGATCACGGCGCGCGCGCAGTCGGTGACGAGGACGCCGTCCTGGGCGTAGCCCGCCGCGAACTGGTTGCGCTGGACCCGGACCGAAGGGACCGGGGCCTTGTCCTTGCCCCGGATGGTGAGGCAGGTGCGCTCCGCCTCGACGCCGGCGCCGCAGCTCAGGCTGACGTCGTGGACGTCGGCGGCGCCGCATTCGATGATGGTGAGCGAACCCTTGCGCCGCTGGAAATTCTGGATCGCGCCGGTCCCGTCGGGGGTCGAAATGTCGAGATCGTGGACGGTGACGCTTGCGCAGCCCGTGAACTCGATCGCGCATTCCCGCCGCTTGCCGACGATTCGGGTGCCGCCGCCGGCGCCGGACAAGATGATGTGGCCGAGATTGGCGAGCACCACCGTCTCCTGCGTCTCGTAGGTGCCGCGCTGGAAGCAGACGGTCGCATTCTCGCCGGCCTTGAGCCCTTTGAGCACGCTCACCCAGTCGCTTCCCTCGACGATGATCCGGGTGGCGCAGCCGACCTGCTGCATGCCGGCCAGCTTCTCGATCGCCCCCTGCACCGTATTCTCGCCGGCCAGCGCCGGGACCTTGGACGGGTCGAACGACGTCGCGGCGGCGGTGCTGAGGTTGGCGGTGAAGACGATCGGCAGATGGGTGGGCAGATTCTGGCTGTCGAGCAATTCGGCCCGGACCTGCTGGATCTGGGTCGCGGCGCCGACCGACCAGGAAGCGCCGGCGACGCCGTCCGCTCCGGTCTGGACGATCTGGACTGCGGCGGCATTGCCGAGCTGGCCCCCGCCCGAGAGGATCGTGAAGCGGACGCTCGCGCCCGGCACCGGGGTCCGGCCGCGCACGAAGCCGACCCGCAGCTGGGCGCCGAGCGGTATCAAGGCGTTGGGCGCGAGCGGGTTCGGCATCGCCTCCTGCCCGTCGCCGCCGAGATAATGGAAGCCGCGCAGCCGGCTCAGGGGCGCGAACAGGCTGCGGCAGTCGGTCAGCTGCCAGGCGCCGCCGCCGCCCAGGGTGGCGAGCGCGAGCCCGCAATAATGGTGGCGTATGCCCATGGCGGGCAGGAAGGCGGGAGCGCCGGCGACGGCCGGATCGCGCGGCCATTCGACGTCGGCGGTGACGGTGCGCGCCGGGATCGTCCAATGATCCTGGGTCGAATAGCGGCCCGCCGCGAACTGGACCTCGACTCCGTTCTCGAGCTTGATCCAGCTGTTGGCCACGACCGTCTGGGGCTGGCCGCCCTCCCAGCGACGGACCTGACCCTTGGTCGGCAGCTTGGCGATGTCGGGCAGATTGCTGGCGACCAGAGGGGCGAGCGTGTCGGGATCGAGCAGCTGCGAGAGGCTGACGGCGTTGCCGTTGACGTCCTTGATCTGGCCGAAGAAGCCCGGCCGCCCGGAAAGCAGCCGCGCCTCGTCGACGATCTCGATCCAGTCGTTGGTCTTGAACGCGGTCTCGTCGTCGCGGCCGATCGAATCGACCAGGATCGCGCCATTGTCGATCTGCGAGTAAGCGCTGCGGTGGATCGCATTGTCGCGGCTCCACTTGATGTTCACCACATTGTCGGCGGTGCGGCCGCCATTGTGGATCTCGACCCGATAGAGCCGGTTCTCCAGGCTTCGATAGCCGCCGCTCGAAGGCAGGACGCAGGGATTGGTGGCGGCGCCCGCGGCTTCGGCGCGAGCCGCCATTGCGCCGGGAGGCGTGGCGGTTCCGAGCGGCGACCAGGCCGGGCCGAAGCTCTTGCAGGTGGCGGGAAGGGTCAGCGCGCCGGCCGCCACGAGATCGGACTGCCTGGCGAACCTGACCTGCCAGACGAGCTGGTCGCGCATCGCCGTGTCGGGGCCGCCGAACGCGGTCTCGCGGATCAGCGGATCCTCGATCGCTCCGATCGGCCGCTCCCAGACGTCGAGATAGGCGACATAGTCGCCGGCCTGGGTGGGGAGCTGGGGCGGCGGCAGGAAGGGCTGGCTGTCGACGCTTGCCGAGCGCTGCGCCTCGACATTGTCGTTGGCGGAAAGCGCCGCCGCGCATTGGAAGATCTGCTTGCCGTTGGCGTCGGGGAAGAGCGCCGAGACCCGGACCGGCGGCTGGCCGGTGACCGTGAGCAGGTCGCCGGGGGCAACCCGGCCGCCCTGGTCCAGCTGCCATTTGGTGTTGGCTCCGGCGCCCGAATTGCGGGTTAAAGCGACCCGCGTCGCGGCCGCCGCGACCCGGATGCCGTCGACATAGGCCTCGCCCGGGAGGATCGCGATGCCGTTGCCGGCGCCGGCGGCGACGAGGGCGAAGCCGGGATTGTCCTCCGGAAAGCCGCTCTGGCCGACGACGTCCGCGGTGGTCTCGCGCAGCGCCTCGTTGAGGATGTCGCCCTGCTCGTTCCAGTCGGCGTCGGTCAGCAGGCGGCCCTGCTGCATGCGCACGAAGCTGCGGTTGCCGCCGGGGCGGAAGGTGTTGCGCGAGAAGTCCCCACTCATGTCGCTTTCCTAACTTAGGAACAAGGTTGCGGCCTCGAGGCCGAAAGGCAGATATTCAGACATCGCGTCGGCCAGGTTCGCCCGCCGGAACGGCTCCCCGGCGGCGAAGCCGGCGCCCATTTCGGCGCCGCCCTCGGCGCCGATCCGGATCGCCGCCGGGCAGGCGAGCGAAAGCTGGCCGAAGGCGCTGGTCGTGAAGCGGCTGTCGGCGAAGCGCGGCGTGTCGCCGTTGGCGATCTGGACCCGCTCGCCAGGGGTCAGGTCGCGCCCGAGCCGCTTCGCTTCCGCCTCGAGCGAGAGGTCCGGCGCGCAGCGGTAGCGCCGCGGCACTCGCGAGGAGAGCGGCGCGTAGCAGAAGCGGACGCAGCCCTCCTGCCGGTGCGCGGCCTCGGCCCGGCCGATGAATATGCTGTTCTCGGCTTCGATCGAGCGCACCGCGCAACGCCCGAACAGGGTGCTTCGGGCGACTTCCAGATCGGCGGCGGCGGCCTGGACGACGAGATTCATCGTATCGGGATCCTCGCCCGAGATTCGGTCCTCGCCGACGATCGAATCGAAGATGCCGAGGCCGCCGGCGGCGGCGCTCATCGCGACCTTGCCGACGATGGAGCTGCGGACGGCGACGGTCAGCGCCTCGTTGCCGGCGAGCACTCGGATGCCGGTGGCGATGCCGGCGGCGCTGGCCCCGAGCGTCGAATGGCGGACTTCCAGCCGCCCCAGCGATCCCCCGGCGATGAGCGGATTGGCGAGGCTTTCGAGAATGGCGACCTCGCCCTCGACCAGCAGGCCATCGAGGATCAGCTGGCCGGGCTCGTCGCCCGGTCCGCCCGG
This sequence comes from Sphingomonadales bacterium, assembly GCA_034668485.1. GTDB lineage: Bacteria > Pseudomonadota > Alphaproteobacteria > Sphingomonadales > Sphingomonadaceae > Allosphingosinicella. Next base: position 11,077 of record JAXDPG010000109.1, on the reverse strand, counting down.
AACGCCGATCGCCCACAAAGCGGACCCGATATGCGGCCGACGGTGGATGGCCGAAATGAGGTTCGGCTCCCTCCGGCGGATCCCTCCGGGAAGCTCCGTCACCGGCCAGGAGGCGGCGACGATGGCGAGCCGGGCTCCCGCCGGGATCCGGATCGCCCGGGTCGGAGTCGCCAGGTTTACGGTGTAGCTCGCATTGTCGAGGATGGTGATGATGCCCCGCGTGCCGGGGACGGCTTCGGCATTCCAGCGCTGGATGGCGGCGACGAGGCTGTCGACGACCGGGCCGCCCTGGTCGGGAAGGTCGGTCTTGTCCTGGGAGCGGCTGGAAACGCCGATCCGCCAGGGCGGCGCCTGGCCGGCCGGGAAGAAGGCGCCGCGCCATTCCTCGACCGAGGCGGTGCGGTCGTAGGGGCCGCCGCCGATGTCGAACGCGGCGGCATAAGCGTGGACGGTCTCGACCGATTTGCCTTCGTCGGCGGCGTGCAGCGACACTCGCCCCAGCTCGGGGTCGAACAGCAGGTTGCCGGGATTGGCCGGCCGCTCCCAGACGAAGCCGCCGCCGCCGTCGGGCCGGGCCTCGAGGTTGCAGCAGAACAGCTTCTGCGGCGGCAGCGTGGCGCCGTCGAGGCGCAACTGGACGACCGGCAGATCGTCGAACCAGCGGCCGGCGCCCGGCTCCCCGGCCCGCAGCGCGTTGAGGTCGCGGTGGAGGCGCCGCCGGTCGAGGGGGGCGGGGACCATCCTTTCGTCGACCCGCGCCGCGATCGACACGTCGGACTTGGGCCGGTTGTGCAGCGGGCGGTCGGCGCCGAGCGGATCGAAATGGAGCAGGCCGGGGCCGAATTGCGAGACGCGCGGCTGCGGTCCGCCCAGATAGCCTGCCGGCTCGTTGCTGAGGAAGCCGAGCGGATAGGCGTCGAGACGCCAGACGAAGAGGCCGATGTTGGGCAGATTGTAGCGGCCGGCCCAGGCCGCGGCGGGGCCGGCGCCGGCGAGGTGGCAGGCGGTCTCGAACGGCCCATGGGCGGCGCGGGCGGCCTCGGCGTCGCGGACCGAGGCGGTGCCGGGCGCCTCGGGCCGGACGTGGTTGACGTTCTGACTCCAGACCAGCCGCTGGAAGAACTCGACCGCGACGATCGGCCAACCGGTGACGTCGCGCGCCATCTGCTCGAGCGCGGCCGCGGTGCCCTTGGCCTGGCGGTAGCCCAGGGTATTGGCGATGAAGCTCCTCAGGCCCGCCTCGCCGCCGCCGATATCGCGCAGGCCCCGAGCGCCGACGAGCGCGGCAATGTAGGGCACCACCCACGGCTCGCAGGTCTCGATGAACCAATTGTCGTAGAGCTGGTCGATATCCTGCTCGACGATCCGAAGCTCCTCGGCGAACAGCCCGGTCAGCGCCTCGAGCGGCCGGCCATATTCGGCGTCGCGGTTGCGCAGATGCTGCGGCAGCAGCTCGAACAGCGCTCGCGCCGGGCGGTTACGCATTGGCCTCCTCCACGATGAGGTCGATCGCCGATTCGAGGACGGTCAGAAGCTCGGCGGGCGCGATGCCGCCGCCTTCCTCGGGCGGCAGCAGTCGGGCCGGAAAGGCGGACAGCACCGTGGCGAGCGTCCCCGGCCCCTCCGCGTCCGGATCGTTGCCGTCGATCAGGGCGAGGATGTCGAGGTCGACGCCGACGATTCCGGGCACGGCCTGGAGCAGGGCGAGCGCTTCCGCCGCGCTGACCGGCCGGGCGAGGTCGCGGACGGCATAGCCGAAGCCGGCCACCAGCGCCGCCCGAGCCGCCGCGGCGACGTCTTCGGCGAGATAGTCGGGATGCTTGTAGAGCCGCGCGGACAATTGGAAATAACGGCGGGCATAAGGCGCGATGACGACCTTGTCGGTACCGTCGCGGACCAGGTCGACGGCGCCGGCGAGGCTGTCCAGCACCGTCGCCTCCTCGTCCATCAGGCTGTCGGTCGCCGGCGCCACGGTGAGGTGGACGATCTGCTGCTGGCCCGACCAGAGCGTGTCGGCCCGCGCCTTGCCGATGCCGGCGAAGGCGAGCGCGAAATCCTGATAGTCGATCAGCGAGACGACTCGTCCCAGCGTCCGGACGCTTTGCGGCGCCCGCAGCCTCGCCTCGTCGAGAGTCTCCGGCTCGGCGGCCCCGCTCGCCGGCGACGGATTGACCACGGCTTTCACCCCGAGCGGCCGGGTCTTCAACAAGATGATCGCCTCGTCCGCCGCTTCCCCGACCGCGCCGATGCCGGTGCGGTAGCGGGCGGCGACGTTCAGGGTCCCGGTCGGCAGCCGATGCCCGCGCTCGCCGTCGCCGAAGCGAATTCGGGTGCTGCCGTCGTCGTCGATCCTGACCTCGTAGACCCGGTCGTAGGGGCCGGCATCGTAAAGCGAGCCGATTTCGTGCCAGAGAATGCCGTCCACCCGCACCTCCAGCGTCGAGGCGCGGCCCTCGGGAGTCGCGGCGGAGACGAAGGTGAGCGGCTTCTTGGCCAGCGCGAACACCTGATTCGCCCGGGAGGCGTCGCCGGAGCCGAGCGTCTCCGCGAACGATTCGCCATGGGTCGCCAGCGCCAGATTGGCGTTCACGCGCACGCTGCTGCGCACGTAGCTATAGTCCGGCCCGGCCTCCAGCAGCAGCCGCGTGTGGCCGCCGATATGGACCACGTCGGCCACGGTCAGAGTCTCGGAATCGACGATCGATTCGGCGTCGCTGCGCTCGCCGCTGATCGAGACGGCGCGGCCGCGTTCGATGTCGAGGAAGAGCGATTCGAGGTCGAGGGAGAGGTCGCCCGCGGCGACGTCCTCGCGGATCGGAGTTCCGGCGAGGGTCAAAGTCGCGCTGGCCCCGTAGAAGCGCGCGGTCCGGAAGCGGAAGGCGTTGAGCGGCGAGGTGGCGCTCTCGGCGGGCGGAATGACGGCGCTGCCGTCCGGGTGCGCGAAGGTGACTCCGCTCGCCTTGCCGGTCATCCCGTAATCGGCCCGCGACTGGCTCGCGGCCAGCCCGACCCGGAAGATTTCGACCTGGCTGTCGGGCGTCTCGATCGCCGCCCAGCCGTTCGGCACCAGCTCCTTCATCTCGCGGTCGAGGAAGACGTGGACGCCGCCGGTCGGAAGGACGCCCTGGCTGTCGGTCCAGATCGTCCGACCACCGGAACCGTCCCATGACTCCTTGTAGGGGTGGGTGCTCGAGTCCGGCACGGCGAGCTGCTCCTGCCTGGGCGCGGTGCCTCCGAAGAAGCCGGTATCGTCGCGCAGCAGGTAGAAGCCCGGCGTCGCCGCCGTCGTCTCGGGCGCCGAGACGAGCCGCGGCATGCGCAGGATCTGCATCAGCTTGGTGCGCGGCCAGGCCTGGGTCCGGACCAGGGCGCTGAGCGCGTCGCCGCTCCACGTCGCCTCGCGCACCACCGAGGTCACCGCGAACGCGTTGAAGGCGATGCGCTGGGTCGGCATCCTCGGCAGCTTGAGGCGCGGCAGGCGCAGGCGCGGCGCTCGGCGGACCGGCCGCGGCGGCGAGCCGTGCGGAAGCGCCTCGAGGACGGTGATTCCGTAGGCGCGGTCCTCGGCCGCGGAGACGACGCGCAGCAGGCCGCAGGCGATATGGTGCTGCGCGCTTTCGTCGACGCGGACGCCGATGACGACGATCCGCTGCCCCGGCTTGAGGCCCATGCCCACTCCGCGCAGGAAGGTCTCGTCGACCGGCACCGCCTTCAGCACCGGCTCGATGTCGGGATTGTAGGCGAAGTCCTCGATCCTTTTGGCCAGCGCGGCCTCGAGGTCGAGGGTCGAATCGAGGGGGAAATAAACCTCCAGCGCGGCGGTGTCGGCGAAGGTCTCGAGCTCCGGATCGCTGATCTCGTCCGCGTCGAAGCTGTTGTCGAGATCGAACAGATAGAGGTGGCCGTTCCTGGCGTCCCCCGCATCGGCCGAGTTCCAATACATGGCGAGGTTCTGGGGATGCTCGGTGCGCACCGGCATCGCGTTCCATTCGGCCCGGGCGAGGATCGTCTCCACCGTCTCGAAGACCTGCGGCAGCTCGCCCTTCGCCTTGGGAACCGACATCGCCTGGACGCCGGCCGGGATCTCGACCGCCCGGAACGGATCGTCGGCCGCCTCGACGGTGAAGCTGAGCTGCACCGACGCGGCGACGCCAGGGGCGAGCTGATAGCCGATCGCCCGGGCCAGCTCGACCATCGAGCGCCGCTGCACCGCCGTGCCGAGATAGCCCTCGTTGGCGATCCGCTCGGAATAGAAGCTCAGAACGTCGAGGCTGCAGGCGAAGGCGTCCATCAGCGCCAGGGTCGGATCGGAGCCCACGCGCGTGCGCAGAGCCACCAGTGGCTTCACGGTGGTTCCGCCGGTCGTGACGGTCTGGCGCGGGATCCGCCATTCCATCCGTTTGAGGAATTCGGGCTGGGTGCCGATGCGGTAGCCGATCGACGGCAGCCGCGGGCGGTTGTCCGGCCGCCTCGGGCCGAGCTCCTCGGCGCCGCAGGGGCCCAGATCGTTGGGGTCGACGCCCATCAGCGGCCTCCCGCCATGATCAGCCGCAGCCGGCCGAAATCCGGATAATTGGGATCGTTGTCCAGCCGGGCGACCTCATCGCGAGCGATCGGGATCTCGGCGTCCGCCTCATAGTCGACGTCGGGCTGGTCGAGCCGGCGGAAATGGCCGACGGCCGCGCCGGCGGCGTCGCGGACCCCCATCCACAGCACCCCTTCCACGCCCATCCCCTCGGCGATCAGCCGCGACAGCAGGACGTTGTCGCCGAAGCTGAAATTGTCGGGATTGAAGAAGCCCGGCTGGCCGTTGCGCCGGTAGCCGCTGGAAAAGACGTCGAGCAGGTCGCGCTCGACGTCCGCCGGATAATGGTCCCCGCAGACGCAGACGTAGAAGGCGATGTCGAGCGGCACGTAGCGCGGCGGCACGATCTCGAGGTCGTGGCCGGCGAGGCGGCGCGAGGCGAGCTGGGTGCGAAGCGATTCCTCGAAGGCGGCGTCGACCTCGCGGCCGCCGAGCCTGTCGACGGCGAGGAACAGGGTATGCCAGCTCCCGGTCCACCGCCGTTCGGCCTGGGCCCGCTGGACATCCGGATGCTCCATGGCCGCGGCGGCATAGTCGGCCGGCGTGACCGCGCGGCGCTGGCGCCGGAAGGCGAAAGGCGCGGCGATCCGGATCGAGGTGGTCGGCTCGGGGTCGCGCCCGCCGGCGCCGGGAACCGGGTTGCGGACGACGGCGATGTTCGGCGCGCCGGCCGCGACGACATGGCCGATCCCCTCCGCCGCGACGTTGCCGCGCCGTCCGCCGCCGACCCGGATGCGCGCCTGGAAGGCCGCGCCTTCGGCCGGCAGGCGGCCCGCCGAGCCGTCTCCGAACAGGACGTAGCCGCCGCCCGCGTCCGCCGGCTCGACCTTCACCGCCGGCGTGAAGCGGTCGGTCGCGAGCAGATCGGGCACCGCCGCCCAGCGCTCGCCGTCGCCGGTGAGCAGCACCTGGGCCACCGCTTCGGCCGGGTCGGGCGCGAGCGCCGCCGCGGCGGATTGCCCGGCCGCGACCTCCGCCTTCCAGGGCGGTGCCCGGACGACGGCGTCGGCGTCCAGCCGGTAGCGCAGCCTCGTCCCCGGGCCTTCGTCGGGAAGCAGGCCGGTATCGTCCGGCCCGCCGACCGCGATGCCGTCGGCGCCGGCCTTGTTCGGGGCGAGGCCGAAATCGATCGTTCGCCCCTCGTCGGCGAGGACGACATTGCCGATCGCGACGGCGCCGTCGATGCCCCCTTCCCGGCGCAGCGTGAGCGGGAAGCGCAGCGCATCCTCCTCATGCCAGTCGACGCGCAGCACGAGGACGCCCGCCATCACCGGGTCCGTGGCCTCGACCGGATCGGCGGAGAGGCGCACGACCTGGCGGTGCGCCGGGTCGGGAGGATCGTCCGGACTGCCTCCGAACGGGATTCGCTCCTCCAGGATCAGCAGGTCGCCTCGGGCGAGGCCGAGCGCGGCCTTGCTTCCGACCAGCCAGGCCGCCGTCGATCCGGGCAGCAGGCAACAGGCGTCGTCGCCCCAATCGTGCAGCTGCATCTCGTTGCGGGCGACCCGGATCGACGCGACCGGCTCGAGCGTCTCGAAGACGATCGAGCCGCCGCTGACCAGCTCTTCGAAGAGCTCCGGGTCGGGCGCCAGGACGGCAGGCGGAGTGCCGGAGATCCGCAGCGGGCGGGTGAGGAGCCGGGTCCCGACCGGAAGGAGCGGCGTGCCCGCATCGTCCTGGGCCGCCTCGAGGGCGACGGCGACCCGGGCGTTGCAGCCTTCCGAGGCCTCATAACCGAGCAGCCGGGCGTGGCGGAGGGCCGACTGACGCAGCCGCGCCCGGCCGAGAAAGGCTTCGGTGTGGACCGCGTCCTGGAACCAGGAGGTCTGGTCGGCGGCGTGGGCCAAAGCTTCGACCAGGGTGACTCCGACGTCGGCGGGATTGCGCTCGGTCCATTCCGGGATGGTCGCCGCCATCCGGTCGAGCATAAGCTGCCGGAAGCTGGCATAATCCTTGGCGAGATAGTTGAGCGGCGGCCCGAAGTCGCGGCGCGGGCTTTCCGGCTCCGGCGCCTCGCAGTCGAATTCGGACGGGCATTCGACCTTGAAATGGAAATCGACCGCCGCGAGCATGCGGTCGATGAAGGGCGGCGGATCCGGGTTGGTGGCGCTGATCCTGACGAAGAGCCGATAGGCGGAAAAGTCGCCGTAACGGTCCAGCGTCAGGCGCAGCGTGCGGTCGCCCGCGCCCTTGGCGACCTGGGTCACCCGCACGTTGCGCACTCGGCTGCCGCCCTCGATCCTGAAATTGTCGGGCCCGAGCAGCGCCACCGCGCCGGCCACCGCTCCGTCGGGCCGGATGAAGGTGACGTCGAGCAGGCGCTGGCGCAGATCCTCCGAAGGGGCGTCGCGGTCGATCACCTCGAGGAAATCGATCCCGTTCAGGTGAACGCCGCCGCCCGTATCGATATTGGCATCGGCGACCCGCTGGCGCCGGCGCGAGGTGCCGCAATGCTGGATCGGGCCGCCGCTCATGCCGCCCTCGTCACGTTGACGCTGCGCTCGACGCCTTCGTCGAGCGCGGTGTAGCGGACGGTGACCGAGAGCAGGCTGTCCTGGCTGCTGGTGTCGACGCCGCGTATCTCGATCACGCCGGACAGCCATTGCTGGAGCGCGGACTGCACCATGTGCTGCGCCGCCGCCGCCATTTCCGGAGCGTTCTCGGCGAAGATCAGCTCGGCGACCCCGGCCCCGAAATCCGGCCGGTTCACGCGCTCGCCGCGGCGGGTGAAGAGGATGGTCTCGATCAGGTCGCGGATATGCTCCTCATGATCGGCGCGGGCGGTCGCGCCGTCGGCGCCGACGCGGTAGGGGAAGGCGAAGTGGCTGCGGCCGCTCATGTCGCGAGCACCTTGGACTGGATCGTCCCCCAGATGGCCGGCCCCTGCGGTATCCCCTCCCCCGACTGGGCGATGTCGGCGGGATTCATCAGCAGCACCGCCTTGTTCTCGGCGAGCACCTTGGTCGCCGCCTTGGTGAGCAGGATCGTGACGCAGGGCTGGGGCTTGGGAACCGGCGTTGTGAACGGGCAGCCCGCCACCGTGCCTTTGTCGCCCATGACGAGCGGCGGCATGCCGTCGACCATCACCTTGGCGGCGGAGGTGGCGAGCGTCGCCGCAATGCCGTGCGGGCACTGGATCATCGTCGCGGTGGTGACGATCGGCAGGCTCATGGCAGCACCTTGAGGTTGGAACCGTTGATCGAGACTCCGTCGACCGCGAGCTTGACGCTGCTCTGCCCCCAGCTGAGCTCCAGCGACGTCGCGTCCGCCGCGAGCTTGGCCTCGCCGCTCGGAGTGGTGAGCGTGATGGCGAGCGTTCCGGCCCCCGGCATGTCGAGGATCTCGATCTTGAAATTGTCGCCGGCCCAGACGTGGGTCATCGCCTGGGTGGGACCCATCGGCGCCGGAGTCTCGCCACTGCCCCAGAAGCCGCCGGACCAGATCGGGTAATCGAGGTCGCCGCGCTCGAACTCGACCCAGACCTTGGCCCCGACCGGCGGGATGGTGAAGAAGCCCACGCTCGGGCCGGCGCCGGGCAGGCAGGGCATCGCCCAGGCCATGGTGCTGTTGTCGAGGAGGCCGGGCACGCTCACCTGGATCCGGCCCAGCCCGAACGGATCCAGCACGTTGAGGACCTCGCCGCGAAATTTGCCGAAATGCGGGGTCATGGCAACACCACCGGAGTAGCCGTGCCGAGCTCGCCGCGGGTGAGGACGAAGCCCTGCTCATAATTGCCCGGACGGATGCGATGGCGCACCTCGGCGACTTTGTAGAGGCCGTCGAAGGTCGCGCCGGCGCCGCGCAGGAAAATGAGGTCGCGCGCCTTCAGGGCGCCGTTGTAGCGAACCGAATCGACATTGCCCGTCACCCGCACCACCTCGCGGGCGCTCTCGTCCACCTCGGCCTGGGCGCGCGCCATCGCCTGGGCGAAGGTCAGGCCGCTGGTCTCGATGCGGGTGGTGCGGGTCCGGCCGGCCTGCGCGGCACCTTCGGGCAGGGCACCGAGCGGAGCCTGGCTCGGCATCATCGCCATCACCGGCATGGTCGCGCCGGTCTGGCGGTCCTGCACCTGGGTTTCGACGGTGGTGAGGGACTCGGCGCTGTTGGCGGCGCGGATGTCGTAGGCGTCGGTCGCGGGGCCGGAGCTGACCGTCATCGTCCGCTGCGGAACTCCGGGACGCAGCGGCGGCCCCCAATAAAGCGTGTTGGTGAGCGGAGCGGGGCCCGCTTCGACGAAGGTGTCGTAGCCGTGGCGGCGCGCCATTGCGTTGAGATAGTCCCAGTCCGAGCAGAGCTGCTGCGGCGTCCGCTCGACCGGAAGCGGCGGATCGACCACCATCGGCGGCAGAACCATCGGGATCATCCCGAACTGGGCGTAGGAAAGAGCGATCAGATTGGCGATCATCGTCTCGTCCATCGCCGGGTGCTCGACGCTCTTCACTTCCCGGTGCAGCTCGAAGGTGAGGTCGTGCCCGAGCAGGACGATCCGCCCCTGGCTGGGCCCTTCTCCGGGCGAGACGTGGCGCTCGGTGACGAGGCCGTCGAAGATGACGGTGGGCACCGCGTCGAACAGCATCGTCACCACCAGCCGCGCGCCGCGGTTGAAGCGGGGATCGGCGACCAGCGGAGTCTCGAGGAAATCGAGCGGCCCGGTCCGGCCGGCGCGAAGCACCATCCGGAAACCGGACGGCTCGCGGTCGGAAAGCTTGATGTCGAGCTCCTCCAGCGCCTGCAGCGCCTCGATCGGCATCGGCAGCGCGACCGGGCTCGGCCCGATCAGGATATTGGCCTTGATGCCGAGGAGGTTGCCGAGAAGGCTCACGCGACGACGCTGATTGTGCCGGCGACGGGGATGGCGACGACGTCGCCGGGCTCGCCGGGCAAAGCGCCGGGATGCATGGCCCGGTTGGCGTCCGCGATCCGCCACGAAAGGGTTGGATTTCCCATATTCTTCCAGGCGAGCTGGTCGAGGCGGTCGCTGTCGGTGACGTTGTGGCGGCCGACCGGCTCGAAGCTCTCCGGCCACGGCAGGATGCGCGGCGCGATGTAGACGACCTGCTCCCCGGCCGGGGAAACATAAGCGAGCTGAGCCGACGATGCGTAGCGGCTGTCTGCGGCGATCATTCCATCCCTCTTTTCGTCAGAACAGGTCGACGCTGCCACCCAGCGCCGAGCCGATATTGTCCACGCTCGCGACCGTCGCGAGCACCTCCTTGACCACCTGGTGGGCCATGAAGGCCCAATATCCCGGGTGGGTCATGGCGAGATCGTTGTAGGTGAGCACCTTCATCGACAGCGACACGTCGGCGCGGATCGGATTGAGGCTTGGATCGTGCGCCGTCTCGGTGATCGACAGGCTCTCGATCTTGACCGGGACGACCCGCTTCCAGCCGTAGATGAACAGGGTCAGGGGGGCGGCGGGAGGGATCACCTCGGTGGTCCCGGTCGCCATCAGCACCTGGTTGATCGCGACCGCGATCGACTTCGGGTAGAGCAGCATCTCGATGGCGGCGAGATAGCCGGTGATGCCCGCTCCCAGCGGTCCGGCATCGCCCTGCTCCATCTGGTCGATCAGATCGAGGCTGAGATTGACGCTGATCGTCTCGGTCGGCGGGCCGGCGAGCCGGAGCGGCTCGGCACGGCCGCCGCCCGCCTGCGAATAATTGGGCGCGACCGAGCGCGACAGCTGCTCCGGATTGTACTGGAAGATCGCCACCGACGAGAGCGGGTTGAACAGGTCGACGCCGACGATCGCGCCCTTGAGGATTTTCGGAGAGCCGGGGAAGGAGGTCATGGCCGCTGCCCATCCCCGCGCTCGGCATCGGCCCAGAACCGTTCGAGCGCTTCGCGAGGCCCGAAGGCTGGGAAATCGTCTCCGTGGACTTCATCGAGATACTTCAGATAGACGCGGACCGCGGCTTTCTCCTCGCCGGTCAGCGGCGCGATGCGCTCTTCGAACTCCTCCCTCATGCCTTCGCTCTCGGCGAATATCCCGCTCGACGAGCCTTCCCCGAGAAATCCGGGTTCGAGGCTTTCGAAATCCCGTTCGAGCTCGGCCATGGTTTCCGAATCGCCTTCGTCGTCCGGTGTAAGGCAGGTCAGGATCATCGAGGTGAGCGAGCCGCATTGCGCGTAATGCTTCAGCGAAGCGGTCATGCAGGCCGGCAGGAAATAGGCGAAGCCGGCCGGAGTCGCGAGCGCCAGCGCGATCGAGTTCGCGCACAACGAAGTCCAGGGAAGGTCGCGCCATCCATGTTGCCGGGCGAGGGCGAGAAGGTGGTCGGAATCCAGCTCCGGCGAGCCGGACGCGAATACCGGATCTTTCTTTGGCAGGCTGCGCCCGGCAAAGGCTGCCCCGATTGCGGCGGCGGTGGTTTCGAGGCGATTTTCCAAGCTCATCTCGCCCCCGCCGCAGCCAGAGCCGGGGGACCGAAGATCAGCGCCCTTGCCGCGACCCATTCCAGGGCCGCGATGATCGGAACCAGCACGTCG
>JAXDPG010000108.1:0-3702 GCA_034668485.1 Sphingomonadales bacterium | reverse complement strand
ACGTCTGAGGCGGGGTCAGGGGCTTGGGCTGCCCTCCATCGGCAGCACCGCGTTGATCATCTGGCCGCTATGGTTGCCGAAGCGCGGCGCGGGCAGGAAGCTGGCGGGGTTGCGGGCGAAGGCGGTGAGCGCGGCCGGCACCGGCGTCGCAGCTCCGGCGGGCTCGACCAGCAGCGCGTCGGCGACCGTGTAGGCGCGCTTCTCGATGTCGGGGGCGCTGTGGATGCCGGCGAGCCTGGGCCAGATCGAGCTGCCGTTCTCCGCGCCCATGTAGAGCGTGCCGAGGTCGGTGATCTCGCCCGCTTTGGCGTCGAACTGCCAGGAGCCGAGGCTGTAGGACGTGGTCGGGCTGGAGGCGATCACCCAGCGGCCGGGCGTCACCGTCACCAGGTAGGTGCGGACATTGCCCTCTTCGGCAAGGAAGGGCTTGGGCTGGACCACGGCGGCCTTGTCCTCGCTTTGGGGCACCGGATTGGCCTTGGCGCGGCCCTTGCCGCGAAGGTCCTGGGCCGCCGGGTCGTAGCGATAGAAGGAGACCAGGTTCCAGACCTTCTCGTCGCGCTTGCCCATTCGGACGAGCAGATAGGCGAGCTTCGGGTCGAGCGAGGCCGGGGCGGCCTTGAGCGATTCCGCCGCCGGGGCGGGCGCGGCCGCGGGCAATGCGAGCGCGGCGGCAAGGAGGGCGAGCGCGAGACGCTTCATGGGACCAGCGCGGGCTGGGCGGGCGCCGGCCCGGCCGCCTTGTCGGCGAGCTTCTCGCGCATCGTCTTCCAGCCTCCCGAATAGAGCAGCTTGGCCTCCTCCTTGGTCATCGCGTAGCGCGAATAGCCCTTGACCTGGAAGCATTTGCGCATCGCCGCTTCGCCCATGTGGCGCCGCTGGCCGCCGCGGATGAAGCCCTGGGCGAAGCCGGCGGCGGCGGCGGCGGCGACGTTGGGCGTATAGACGGACGGGCCGCGCGGCGGCTCGACCGCACTGGCGAGATCGCGGCATTCCTCCCAATCGGCGAGCGCCGCCTCGTGGGAGACTCCGGGCTTGTGGAAGAAGAAATTGTCCGGATCGTCCTCGTCGTCCGCGGCTGCCGCCGGCGTCCCCGCCAGAAGCAGCGCGATCGCCGCAATCCGCATCCCCTGTCGCATCGGCCTGCCCCTTCGTCGGCCCATGATGCGCGGCACCGACGCGTTGGGCAAGTGGTTAGGAGAGCGCCTTTTTCAGCAGCTCGTTGACGACGCCGGGATTGGCCTTGCCCTGCATCGCCTTCATCACCTGGCCGACGAAGAAGCCGAACAGCTTGTCCTTGCCGCCGCGATATTCGGCGACCTTGTCGGCGTTTGACGCCATGACGTCGGCGATCGCCGCCTCGATGGCGCCGGTGTCGCTGGTCTGCCTGAGGCCGCGTTCCTCGACGATGCGGGCGGGATCCTCGCCGGTTTCGAGCATGATCTCGAACACCTGCTTGGCGAGCGTGCCCGAGAGGGTGCCGTCGGCGGTGAGGCTCAGGAGGTCGGCGGCCTGGGCGGGGGTGACCGGGCTGTCGTCGATGTCGCGGCCGAGGCGGTTCAAGGCGCCGAACAGGTCGGAGGCGACCCAGTTGCCGGCCCGTTGCGCATGCTCATTGCCGAGCTTCTCGAGCAGAGCCTCGAACCAGCGGGCGGTGGTGACGTCGGCGGTCAGCACCGACGCATTGTAGGGGCTGAGGCCGAGCGCATCCTCGTAGCGGCGGCGCTTGGCGTCGGGGAGCTCGGGAAGGCTGGCGCGGCAGTCGGCCAGGAAATCGTCCGACAGCTCGACCGGAAGCAGGTCGGGATCTGGGAAATAGCGGTAATCGTGCGCTTCCTCCTTGGAGCGCAGCGAGCGGGTCTCCGCCTTGTCCGGGTCCCACAGCCGGGTTTCCTGGACGATGGCGCCGCCGCCCTCCAGCACGTCGACCTGGCGGTTCGCCTCATGCTCGATCGCGGCCATGATGAAGCGGACCGAATTGACGTTCTTGGTCTCGGTGCGGGTGCCGAGCTCGCCGCCGGGCCTGCGCACGCTGACATTGACGTCGGCGCGCATCGAACCCTGCTCCATATTGCCGTCGCAGCTCCCGACATAGCGCAGGATCGCTCTGAGCTTCCGTATGTAAGCCCCTGCTTCGTCTGGGCTTCTCATGTCGGGCTTCGAGACGATCTCCATCAGCGCCACGCCCGACCGGTTGAGGTCGACATAGGACATTGACGGGTGCTGATCGTGCATCAGCTTGCCGGCGTCCTGCTCGAGATGGATGCGCTCGACGCCGATCCTCTTGGCGGTGGATTCATCCTTGTCGTCGAGGAGAATCTCGATCTCGCCCTCGCCGACGATCGGGTGGTAGAGCTGGCTGATCTGATAGCCCTGCGGCAGATCGGCGTAGAAATAATTCTTGCGGTCGAAGCGCGACCAGGGGTTGATCCTGGCCTCCAGCGCCATGCCGGTGCGCACCGCCTGGCGGATGCATTCGGCGTTCGGCACCGGGAGCATTCCCGGCATGGCGGCGTCGACCAGGCTGACCTGGCTGTTGGGCTCGGCCCCGAACCCGGTCGAGGCGCCGGAGAAGAGCTTGGCGTTCGAGGTCACCTGGGCATGGACCTCGAGCCCGATCACCACCTCCCATTCGCCCGTGGCGCCGTGGATTCGATAGTCAGACATCGGGATGTCCAAAAAGAAGAAGAGGGTTCGCGCAGAGACGCAGAGACGCAGAGAAGCCAGGGCCCAAATCGAAGCGAAGCTTCCCTCTTCTGTCCGCTATTATCAAATGCGCGCTGCGCGCGATATTCGCACGGCCTCTCCGCGCCTCTGCGTCTCTGCGCGAAATATGGGCGGCGGCGCTCACCACCACGCCTCCGGCCTTGCGGTGAAGCCGGCCCGCTCCTCAAGGGCGAGGGCCGCGTTGAGGACGCCCTGCTCGTCGAGGGCCTTGCCGACCAGCTGGAGGCCGAGGGGAAGGCCCAAATCGTCGAGGCCGGCGGGAACGCTGATCGCGGGCAGGCCGGCGAGGCTGGCGGGGACGGCGAAGACGTCGTTCAAATACATGGCGATCGGGTCGGCGCTCTTCTCGCCCAGCGCGAAGGCGGCCGAAGGGGCGGTCGGGGTGAGGATGAGGTCGCACTGGTCCCAGACGCGCTCGAAGTCGCGGGCGATCAGCGCCCTCACCTTCTGGGCGCGGTTGAAGTAAGCGTCGTAGAAGCCGGCGGAGAGGACGTAGGTGCCGATCATGATCCGGCGCTTGACCTCGGGGCCGAAGCCGGCCGAGCGGGTCGCCTCGTACATGTCGGTCAGATTGCCGTTCTCGGGCAAATCGCGCAGGCCGTAGCGGACCCCGTCGTAGCGGGCGAGGTTGGACGAAGCCTCGGCCGGGGCGATGATGTAATAAGTCGGAAGCGCATATTTCGTGTGCGGCAGCGAGACCTCGACGATCTCGGCGCCGGCATCGCGCATCAGCTCGATGCCGCGTTGCCAGACCCGGTCGATCTCCTCGGGGACGCCCTCGATCCGGTACTCCTTGGGGATCCCGATGCGCCTGCCGCGCACGTCCGACGAGAGGTTCGCCTCCCAATTCGGCACCGGCAGATCGAGCGAGGTCGAGTCCTTCGGGTCGAAGCCGGCCATCGCCTCCAGCATGATCGCGCAGTCGCGGACGTCGCGCGCCATCGGCCCGGCCTGATCGAGCGAGGAGGCGAAGGC
>JAXDPG010000107.1:0-8834 GCA_034668485.1 Sphingomonadales bacterium | reverse complement strand
CCGCGGCGGCGGCCGCAAGGGTTCGGGCGCCGGGGTCTCGGGCGGCGGCGGTTCGGAAGGCGGCGGGCAGGGCTGAGCCCCGCTTCGGCCGAGCCGGCGGAGCCACTGCCGCGTGTCGCGGCAGGGCGCCTGCAGCGACGTCCCCAGATTGTCCGGTTCCGGACTAGCCCCTTGACGCCGAGCGTCGGATCGGCTTTGTGGCGCGGCCCAGTGGGGGGCAAATTTCCTGAGGAATGTCATGCACTTGCATAAATTGACCCTGCGCCTGTCGGGCGCCGCTTTGCTGCTTCTCGCCACCGCAGGCCCGGCCCTGGCCGCCGATCCCGCCGCTTCGCCCTCCGGCCCGGCCGGCGTAGCCGACGATTCCGCTCCGGCGCACGCTGCCAAAACGGGCGTCGACGAGCCCAGGAAGATCTGCCGCACGATCGAGACGACGAGCTCGCGGCTGCAATCGAAGAAGCTGTGCCTGACCCGCGAGCAATGGCGCAACGCCAAATATAATTGACGTAAGGGCGCAAGCCCGTCGCCATTGCGAAGAGCCAAGCGACGAAGCAATCCAGCACCGGCGCTTGAGCCGAGCTGGATTGCTTCGCTTAACTCGCAATGACGGGAGGGCCCCGGCCTTCGCCGGGGTACAACGGCCCTAGAAGCTCAATCGCCCGCCGACCGCGAGGACGATGACGCGCTGGTTGTCGGCGCGGCCGTCGGTCAGGACGTCGGTCTGCGCCGCGGTGCCGGCGTAGAAGCGCTCGTCGCGGCTGATCGGGCCGTCCGCCACGTCCGTATAGCCGGCGGCGGCATCGAGCGAGAGGCTCTTGCCGAGGCGGTAGCTGGCTCCGACATTATAGTCGACGCGGTCCCCGTCGGGGACGCGGGGGTCGCGGCTGGCGTCGCGGGTCGGAGTCGGATCGATCTGGATTCCGGCGCGAAGCGTCAGCCGGTCGCCGAGAGCCTGGTCGAAGCCGAAGGCGACGCTCCACGTATCCTTGTAATTCTGGACGATGGCGCTGTTCAGCGGCGCCGCCACGTCGATCCGGTCGAACTTGCTCCAGCCGAAATGGACCGCCTGGGCGTTCAGGGTCAGGCTCTGCGTGACTCCGAGACGAGCGCCGACGATCAGCTGCCAGGGCGTGGTGAAGCGGGCGACCGTCTGAGCGCGCAGGTTGCGCGCCGCCAGCGGCCCGGCGAGGCCGCTGATGTCGACGGGACCCTCGAGCTTGTGCTCGACCGCGGATTTATAGGCGATGCCGATCGTCGCCCGCCGCGACGGGCGCAGCTGGACTCCGGCGCTCCAGCCCAGGTCCCAGCCGTTGCCGGTGAGCCGAAGGCGCGCGTCGGGGGAGCCCGGCGCCAGGTTGGGAAGCGCGTTGGAGAGCCAGGCGTCGCTATATTCGACATTGACGGCGGCGCCGACGCTCAGCCAGTCGGTCGCGGCGACGGCGAGCGACGGCTGGATGTCGAGCGTGATCAGCCGGCTTCGAATCGCCGAATAACGCTGCCAGCCCGACGGGTCGTAATCGCTGGTGAAGCTGAACGGCGCGGTGACGGCGAGGCCGATCGCGATTCGCTTGCCGATCGGCAAGGCGAAGGCATTGTTCGGGGCGATGCCGCGCTGGATCGGGTCCGAAAGCGATGCAATCCCCCCTACCGGCGCGGGCGCGACCACCGGGCGGTCGATCAGGGTGCCGGCGTCGCTGACCCGTCCGCGGGGAAAGATAGCGGTGGCGCCGAACGATGCTTCGGGCTTCGCGACCCCCGCGATCGCCGCCGGGTTCCACCAGAGCGACGCCGCGCCCTGATCGGCCACTTCGCCGGAATTCGCCCGGCCCCATCCCCTAACGGATTGTTCCTGAAGGTAGAATCCCGCGGCTTCGGCGGGGCCCGCGGCGGTTAAGATCAGCGCCAGGGCCGTCCCGAAAAGCAACAGGCGCCGCTCGGCTTCCAATCGTCCATCCGCACTACGGATCATCCCGCCCCCCACTTCCGAACCCCCGGTTCGACCCTTGCCACTATCGCGAATTAGGGGTGAAATCTTTGTATCTCAACTGTTTTCGTTTATATCCGAAACGGACATTTGTTTTGTTTCGCAAAGCCCAATAACGAGTCATCCCGGCAACACTCGAACAGTTAACGCGGCAAAACCGTCCGAGCCCGATTGTCCCCTTGCCGCCGATGTGCTTACTTTCGTGGAAACCAAATGCTTGGGGCACAACGATGAATCAACCTTTCAGTCTTCCGACACCGGACGAAGCGGCCAATGTGGCGGTGGCCGCGCGCAGCCTCAGGGGCGCTTTGCCCCTCCAGCATCGCGAGCGTCCGGCGGGTACCAGCCTCTTCGACCTCGGCCAGCTCGACGTCCGCTGGGACGCGGCGCTGGGTACCTTGTGGACCTTCATGACCCCGCTCGACCGCCCCAATTTCAACCGTCCGATGCTGCGCGACTTCCAGCGCTGGCAGGCGGAGATCGGCCGCGAGTTCGCCGATCCCGACGAGGGGCTGAGATACCTCGTGCTCGGATCGCGCTTCCCGGGCGTGTTCAACCTCGGCGGCGACCTCAAGCTGTTCGCCGGCTTCATCTCCGCCGGCGACCGCGACGGCCTCGTCCGCTACGGCCGCGACTGCGTCTCCATTCTCCACAACAACATGCGCCGGCTCGAGCTTCCGATCGTCACCATCGGCCTCGTCCAGGGCGACGCGCTCGGCGGCGGCTTCGAGGCGGTGCTGAGCTTCAACGTCATCGTCGCCGAGAAAGGCGCGCGCTTCGGACTGCCGGAGATTGCCTTCGGCCTGTTCCCGGGCATGGGCGCGCACAGCCTTCTGTCGCGCAAGATCGGGCTCGCCCGCGCCGAGGAGATGATGCTGTCCAACCGGATCTACACGGCCGAAGAGATGTACGAGATGGGCATCGTCCACGTCCTCGCCGAACCGGGCTGCGGCGAGGAAGAGGTGCGCGCCTATATCGGCAAGAACGCCCGCCGCCAGGTCGGGCATCGCGGCATCTACAATGCGTCGAGCATCGCCGCTCCGATCACGCTCGAGGAGCTGAACGCGATCGTCGAAGTGTGGGCCGACAGCGCCTTGTGCCTCAGCGACACCGACCTCAAGCTGATGCGCCGGCTCGGCGACGCCCAGACTAGGCTTGCCGCAGCCTGAACGGTTCGATTTCCGGTTCCTCCTCGGTCCAGACCTCGCCGCGGCCCTGCGCCTCGAGCCGGCGGCTGATCACCGATACCGGCACCGGCCGCCCGAGGAAGAAGCCCTGGGCGGCGGTGCAGCCGGCGCCGGTGACGTAGCCCATCTGGGTCTCGGTCTCGATGCCCTCGGCGACGATATCCATGTCGAGCTCCGCCGCCAGCCCGACGAGGGCGTGGATGATCGCCCGGGCCTCGCGGCTCTTGGTCACGTCGGCGATGAAGCTGGTGTCGATCTTGATCTTGTCGAACCGGTATTTCTTCAAATAGGTGAGCGAGGAATAGCCGGTCCCGAAATCGTCGATCGAAAGCTTGAGGCCGATCCGCTGGAACTCGCGGATCAGCGAGTTGGACTGGGCATTCTCCTCGAGCAGCACGCTCTCGGTGATCTCGAGCTCGAGCCGCCGGGCGGCGAGGCCGGAGCGGTAGAGGGCGCTCAGGATCATGTGGCTGAGGTGGAGGTCCTTGAGCAGGGCCGGCGACATGTTGACGGCGATGCTGACGTCCTCGGGCCATTTCGCCGCGGCCGCGCAGGCCTCGTACAGCACCCAATGGCTGATCGGCGAGATCAGCCCGGTGCTCTCGGCGAGCGGGATGAAGGTGGCCGGGCTGACCATGCCGAGCTCGGGATGGTGCCAGCGCAGGAGCGCCTCGCAGCAGGTCACCTTCTTCGACTTGAGGTCGACGATCGGCTGGTAATAGACTTCGAGCTCGCCTTTCTCGATCGCGTCCTTGAGCGCGTCTTCGAGCCTGCGCTTCGCCTGGAACTCGTCCTGCATCGCCGCCTCGAACATGCAGAAGTCGTTCCGGCCGTTCGCCTTGGCATGGTAGAGCGCCATGTCGGCATGCTGAAGCAGCATGTCGGCGTCGATGCCGTGGCCGGGCGCGACCGCGGCGCCGATCGAGCCGGTGACCTGGATCGAAGTGCCCTCGATGTTCATCGGCACCGAGAGCCCGCGCATCACCTCTCGGGCCAGCTCCTCGGCGAAATAGGGCTTGGAGCCGCGGGCGAGCAGGACGAACTCGTCGCCGCCGAAGCGGGCGACGCTGCCGCGGCCGTCGACGATCGAGCTCAATTGGCGGGCGACGGTGCAGAGCACTCCGTCGCCGGTCGGATGGCCGAGCGAATCGTTGATCTCCTTGAACTTGTCGAGGTCGATCCAGAGCACCGCCAATTCTCCCGTGCCCGAGGTGGCGAGCTCGGCCAGCTCCTCCTGCAGCCGGTCCTGGAAGGAGCCGCGATTCTCGAGGCCGGTCATCGCGTCGTAGCGGGCCAGCCGCTCGAAGCGGGCGGTGAGGCGCTGCTGGTCGCGGGTCGCCGACATCGCCTTCAGGACCGCCGAATAGGTCTGCAAGGTGATGTCGGTCATCCCGATCATGAACACGATGAAGACTCCGCCGAGCACCCAGCGGAACGGATCTCCGCTCATGAACAGGCCCAGCGTCGTCGGCCCGGCGGCGAGGGCGAGCTGGCCGATCGCGATCACCGGGCGGCCCGCATTGCGTCCGCAAATGCCGGCGGCGTAGCCGGTGGTCAGGGTCGCCGCGAACATATGGTGGAGCGCATCGTCGGAGCGCAGCAGCGTCAGCAGGGTCATCATCCCGAGCAGCAGCGAATAGGCCCAGGCGCCGATTTCGTAGACCGTCTCGGAGCGCGTGCTCTCCGTCGAATCGGGCATGCTGACATGGTGGAAGAAGACGGCATGGCATAATCGCGCGGCGCCGACGACGCCGATCGCGATCGCCATTGCGCTCAGCCAGACGTCGCCGCTCGACCAGGCGATCAGGGTGCTGACCGTCGAGCCCGCGACCGCGCCGACGCCCAGCGAGGTCGAGGAGCTGAACAGGGTCTCGACCAGCGAACGGCGCACCTCGTCGGCGATCGCCCGGTCGATCTTGCCGATTTCGCGCAACTTGCCGATGATGCTGGTCAAACCGACGGTTCCCCTCAACCCGCGGCCGTTTTGGCGCAAACTCCTTTATCTTGAATTAAGGCACGCAAGTGCGGTGGACCCGCAACCATTTGTGAACGTTTGCCTGTCATCAGGTCTGTATGCGTCTCCACCCCGCCTTCCATTCGGCCCTCGCCGATCAGAGCCGCCTGGAGCTGCAGCTCCGTCTCGCCGACGGAAGTCCCTGGCGGCTGACCGTGTCGGCCGGAATCGAGCAATTCATCGGCTATTATCCGCGCGTCGAGGGCATCGACGGCGGCGGTCCCCTGCTCCGCTTCCAGGCCGCCGGCCCGGCCTGAGGGAAATTGCCGGGCCTCCCGACGTTGGGAGGGGATGACCGAAGCTTCGCCACCGCAGGGATGCCAAGGCGGCGCTCCGCGCGCGGCCCTGTTCGACGTCGACGGCACCCTCGTCGACACCAACGACCTGCACGCCGCCGCGTGGCGCGAGGCCTTCCTCCATTTCGGGCTCGACAAGCCCTTCGAGGCGATACGCTGGCAGGTCGGCAAAGGCGGCGACAATCTCATCCCGGCCCTGTTCCCCGAGCTGGACGAGGCGCGGCGCGAGGAGATCGAGGCCTATCGCGGCGACCTGTTCAAGCGCTGCTACCTGCCGCGCGCCAGGCCCTTTCCCGGGGTGCGGGCGCTGTTCGAGCGGCTGGCGGGCGAGGGCGTCAGGATCGTGCTCGCTTCCTCCTCGCATGCCGAGGAGGTCGATTACCACCTCAGCCTGATCGCCTGCGCCGACCTCGTCGCGGCGAAGACGTCGAAGGACGACGTCGAAAGCTCGAAGCCCTGCCCCGACATCTTCCAGGCCGCGCTCGGCAAGGCCGCGCCCTTCGCCGCCGACGAGGCCGTGGTGATCGGCGACACCCCCTGGGACGCCGAGGCGGCGGCCAGGCTCGGCCTGCGCACGATCGGCTTCCGCAGCGGCGGCTTCCCGGACCGGGCGCTGGCCGAGGCGGGCGCGTGCGAGCTTTACGACGGGCCCGAGGATCTGCTGCGCCGCTACGAGCGCTCGGTATTCGGCCGTGGCTAGCGGGAAAACCGGCCGGGCGGTGCTGGCGGCGGACTCGGCGGCGGCGGAAGCGGCCTTGCCCTATCAGGGCTCGCCGGCGATGGAGGCGCTCGGCCGTTTCGCCGCGTTGGGCGACCAGCCGCCGCTGAGGACGCTGTGCGCCGCGACGATCGCGGCTGGCCTCGCCGGCGGCGACCGCCGCCTCGCCCGCGCCGGGTTGAGGATGCTGCTCGCCCACACGCTGGCGACGCTGGCCAAGGATTTCGTCAAGCACCGCGTCGACCGCACCCGCCCGCGCTCGACCGGCGGGAAGGGCAAGGCCCAACGCCCGCGGCCCGGCCGTCATACCGCCAAGGAGGAGACCAGCTTCCCCTCCGGCCACAGCGCCGGCGCCGCCGCGGTCGCCCGCGCCTTCGCCCGCGACTATCCCGAGCACGCCGCGCCGGCTTATGCCGCCGCCGGCGCGCTGGCCCTCGCCCAGATCCCGCGCTGCGCCCATTATCCGACCGACGTCGGCGCCGGCCTCGCCCTCGGCCTCGCCGCGGAGGCGGTGGTGGACATCGGCTTCCGGCTGGTCGAGGAGCGTCTCCGCCCCGCCTGACAGGAGTCCGCCTTGCGTCTTTTGCCTCTCGCCGCTCTCGTCCTGCTCGCCGCCTGCTCGCCGGCGGCGGTCCAGCCCAAGCCGAACAGGGAGGAAGCCGCGACGGCGAAGCCGATCGTGGCTCCCATCCTCGACACGCCCGAGGCTCGCGACACCTACAGCTACGCCCGGCCGCTCGAGGCCCGGGTCACCCACGTCGCGCTCGACCTCGAGGCGGATTTCGCCGCGAAAAGGATCGGCGGCACCGCCACGCTCGACGTCGAGGCGAGGCCCGACGCGAAGGAGATCGTGCTCGACAGCAAGGGCCTGGAGGTGAGCGCGATCACGAGCGCGGACGGCAAGCCGCTGCCCTGGACGATCGGCAAGAGCGATCCCGACCGCGGCGCCCCGCTCGCCGTCCGGCTGAACGGCGCGAAGCAGATCCGGATCGCCTACAAGAGCGCGCCCGACGCCGAGGCGCTGCAATGGCTCACCCCCGAGCAGACCGCCGGCAGGAAGCATCCCTTCCTGTTCAGCCAGGGCGAGTCGATCCTCAACCGAAGCTGGATCCCGACCCAGGACAGCCCCGGCATCCGCCAGACCTGGGAAGCGCGGATCGTCGTTCCCGAGCCGCTCGTGGCGGTGATGAGCGGCGAGCGCCTCACCCCCGAGGGCGAGAAGGTCGAGGGCGGCCGCGCCTTCCGCTTCCGAATGGACAAGCCGGTCGCCCCCTATCTGATCGCGCTCGCCGCGGGCGACATCGCCTTCAAGCCGCTCGGCCGCCGCACCGGAGTCTATGCCGAGCCGGCGACGATCGAGCGCGCCGCCGCCGAGCTGGTCGACACCGAGAAGATGGTCGAGGCCGCCGAGCGGCTCTACGGCCCCTATCGCTGGGGCCGCTACGACGTCATCGTCCTGCCGCCCGCTTTCCCTTATGGCGGGATGGAGAATCCGACCCTCACCTTCCTAACCCCGACCTTCCTCGCCGGCGACCGGAGCCTCGTCGGCCTCGTCGCTCACGAGCTCTCGCACAGCTGGTCGGGCAACCTCGTCACCAACGCGGTCTGGCCGGACAGCTGGCTGAACGAGGGCGTCACCTCCTATTTCGAGAACCGGATCATGGAGGCGCTCTACGGCAAGGCGCGGGCCTCGCAGGAGGAGGCCCTGTCCTGGGCGGACATGGAGAAGGGCCTCAAGGAGCAGGGCGGCAACGGCCCGGGCACCCGCCTCCACGACGACAGCGCCGGCAGCGAAGGCGGCTCGAGCGGGATCGTCTACGACAAGGGCGCGACCTTCCTGAGGACGATCGAGCGGATCGTCGGGCGCGAGCGGTTCGACGCCTATCTCAGATCCTATTTCGACCGCCACGCCTTTCAGCCCATGACCTCGGCCCGCTTCCTCGCCGACCTGCGCGCCAATCTCGTCAAGGGGGACAAGGCCCTCGAGGCGAAGCTGATGCTCGACGACTGGGTCTACAAGCCGGGCCTGCCCGCCAATGCCGCCCGGCCGGACCCGAACGCCTTCGCCCGGGTCGACTCGGCGCTCAGGACGTTCAATGCGGGTGGGCCGGCGAGCGCGGTACCCTATGCGGGCTGGACCACGGCCGAGCGCCTGCGCTTCCTCGACGGGTTGCCCAGGACGATGCCCCAGCCGCGCCTCGCCGAGCTCGACCGGGCGCTCGGCCTGACCGCGAGCGGCAATGCCGAGCTGCTGTCCGCCTGGCTCCAGCTCGCTTTGGCGAACCGCTACGAGCCGGCAGTGCCGGCGGCCGAGCGCTTCCTGCTGTCGATGGGCCGCGGCAAGTTCGTGGCGCCGATCTTCAAGACCCTCCTCGGCGAGGGCGAATGGGGCCGCCCGATCGCCGAGCGGGTCTACGCCCGGGCGAGGCCGCTCTACCATTCGGTGACGACGGGCCAGGTCGACAAGCTGATGGCGAAAGAGGGCGGCTGACCGCAGCCCCTCTCCCCTCTCCCACTCTTCGTGGGAGAGGAGGGGCCCAAGCCGAAGGCTTGGGAGGTGAGGGTCTTGCTGACTCAGGAGTACAGACCCTCACCTCCCACCGCCTGCGGCGGCGGGCCCCTCCTCTCCCGTAAG
>JAXDPG010000106.1:0-4949 GCA_034668485.1 Sphingomonadales bacterium | reverse complement strand
GTCGCGCTTCAGGATTTTCCCGCCGGCGGGATCAGCGCGATCGAGGCGTTCAAGACCTCGACCGCCAATCTGGTCGAGCCCGGCCTCTCGGGCCTCGTCAACGTCCGCTCGCGCCGCCCGTTCGATTTCACCGGCTTCGAGGTGGCGGGATCGGTCTGGGGAAACTACCCCAATCAGTCGGAGGATTTCAGCCCCAACGCGCAGCTGCTGGTCAGCAATCGGTGGGACGTGGGCGGTGGCGAGATCGGCGCGCTGATCAATTTCTCCTACACCCGGCTCCATTACCAGGATTCGATCCGCCGCCATGGCTTCTTCATCGCGGACCTCGCCGGCGGACGGTCCCCGGACTGGCCGGAAATCCATTACAATCAGGCCGACCGCTGGCGCCCCTCGATCAACGGCGCCCTCCAGTGGCGGCCGTCCCCCGGCCTCGAATTCTATGTCGAGGGCCTGTGGCAAGGCTATCGCGAGAATGTCACCGACAATATGTGGGCCCAGCCCTTGTGGGGCGGCGCCAGCTACGAGAACATCGTCCGCGACGGCCCCAACATCGTCAGCGGAACCGTCAACCGTCCGACGGCATGCTGCTCGAACACCGAGACCTGGGGCTTCCAGGGCGCGACCAAGCGCGACACCAACACCTACCAGTTCGCCGCTGGCGGCAGCTATGACGCGGGCGCGCTCCGCATTACCGGCGACGTGGCGCGCACCAGCAGCACCTTCCATCTCAGGACCGAAAGCGTCGATTACGAGCTCAACACCAACAATTTCTCGGTCGACTGGTTCACCGGCAGGCCCGGCGACTTCGGCCCGACCTTCCAGGTGCGCGGAATCGATCCGGCCAATCCCGCGATCTACAATTATCGCGGGTTTTTCGAAGACTATCTGACCGCCAAAGGCAAGGATTGGCAGGCGCGGCTGGACTTCGAATACGAGCCGACCGGCATTTCCTTCCTGCCCAAGATCCAGGCGGGCGTTCGTTTCGTCGACCGCGACGCCTCGCGAACCGCGGGCGCCTTCTACTGGAACCAGCGCGGCCGCAACATCCCGTTCAGCGCGGTGCCGCTCGACTACGAGCTGTTCCACCCGGCCTTCCACGGCGACAACCACAAGCCGTTCCCCACCACCTGGCTGGCGCCGACCTTCGACAGCGTCTGGCACAATCTCGTCGAGCTCAGGCAGTTCAACATCAATCTCAGCCATAACGGCTCGGTCGACGGACCGGCGGTCGAACCGGCGCGCTCGTTCGATATCAACGAGAGATCCTATGCCGGCTACGGCCAGCTGAACTACGAGTTCAATCTCGGCGGCGAGACCGTGGTGGACGGCGCGATCGGCCTTCGCGTGGTGAAGACCGAGGAGGATATCGCGGGCACATTGTTCGGAGCGGTCGGCGGGCCGCGGCCGATAAGCTTCCAGAGCGAATATACCGACTGGCTGCCCAATTTTAACATGCGCGTCCGCTTCTCGCCCGAATGGCAATTGCGTCTCGCCGCGACGGAAACCCGCACGCGCCCGAGCTTCGAGCAGCTCAATCCCGCGCTCAACCTCGGGGCCCCGGTGTCCTGCAGCCCCGGTGCCTCGGACTGCTTCCGGCGCGCCACGGGCGGCAACCCCTTCCTGGTGCCGCTGAACTCGAGGAACTACGACGCGAGCCTGGAATATTATTTCTCGCGCAACGGCTTCGCCTCGCTCGCCCTGTTCCGCCGCGACATGAGGGGCTTCATCGCCAATGGCGAGTCGGAGTTCGGGGCGCCGGATCCGGAGAGCGGCGTGGCGGTGCGGCTGACAGGCCCATTCAACACCGACAAGGGCCGAATCCAGGGCATGGAAGCGCAGGTCAGCACCTTCTTCGACTTCGAAGGTCTGCCCGACTGGCTGAAGTCCTTCGGCGCCCAGGCGAACGCCACCTACATCGACGCCAAGGCGGATTACCCGGTGCCAGGCCCGGTCGGCGCCACCGCCCGGCTGCGAATCCCCGACGTCTCCAGATGGACCTACAATCTGGTCGGCATGTATGAAGGCGGCGGACTGACCCTCAGGCTTGCTTACAATGTGCGGACCGGTTTCCCGGAAGGCGCACTTTCGTACCGCGGCGACTATACGCTGCAGGGCCGCGGCCACCCCGTCTCCAGGCTCGACTGGTCGAGCAGCTACGCGTTCACCGACAAGTTCACCGTCTTCTTCGACTGGACCAACATCCTCGGCAAGCCGTTCAAGTCCGACATCGTCCGGGTCAATTACAACACGGCGACCGGGACGGTGACCGGCGGCGAAGTCTTCCCGATGATCGTGAGGTTCGAGGAATCGGTGCTGACGGCCGGCGTTCGCTTCCGCTTCTAGGGGCCAAACCCCTCTCCCGTTCTTACGGGAGAGGATTTACTTCCCAGCCTCCCTTAGGCTCGGACCGATCACCGGCTTGCCGTCCTTCCAGAACAGGGGCGCGACATAGAGGTAGCGCTTGTCGTCCGCCTTGCGGCATCCCTTGGTCGCTTCCCACGCGTGGAAGGCGATGAAGCGCCGCTCGCCGACGCTGAAGATGCTGCTATGCCCGGGACCGCTGAGGCAGCCGGCCGCCTTGTCGTTGAAGCTGTGCAGGATCGGATTTTCCGGCGCGTCCCTGCAGGGGCCGAGCGGGCCCGCGCAGGTCGCGTAGCCGGTGGCGTAGCGCGACAGCCGCTCGTTCGGGTCCCAGCCGTAGAAGGCGGCCGAGTAGAAGAGCTGGTAGCCGGCGGGCGTTCGCACCATCGTCGGCGCCTCGACCAGCTTCCACTCCCATTCCTTGTCGTCCTCGACGAGCGCGACCGGCGCTCCGACGACCGACAGGCCGTCCGCGGCCAGCTTCTGGCCCCAGATCACCGTGTGCTTGCCGACGCGGTTCCCGTCGCTCTTGTAATAGAGATAGAGCTTGCCGTCGGAATCGCGGAACGGATCGGCGTCGATCGTTCCGCCGAGATCGAACTGGCAGACGAGCGGCTCGGCCGAGCCGTCGCGGAACGGGCCCTTGGGATTGTCCGCGACGGCCACGCCCACGCACTGGAAGTCGCGCTTGCGGTGGTTGGCGGTGTAATAGAGCAGCCACTTGGCGCCGATCCTGATGACCTCGGGCGCCCAGGTGAAGCCCTCCTTCACCCAGGGGGCGAGCTCGGGCATGCCGTCGAGATGCTTGCCGGGGTCGTCCGGACGGGTGATCCACGACCAGTGGACGAGGTCGCGCGACGACAGCATCGGCAGGTTGATCCCGGCGTTGGTCGAGTAAGCGATGAACTCGCCTTGGTGCAGAACGATGTGCGGATCGGGGAAATTCTCCCTGAACACCGGCACGAACGACGGCTCGGCGGCGGCGGCCGCGAACGGCGCGGCCAGGGCGGCGAGGAGCAGGGCGGCGAAGCGGGCGGTTCGGTTCATGGCGCATCCGGATAGTGGCGGGGCAGTTCCTCCCTTATTATCATACGAATCGCAGGAGCCAATCAGCGGAGACCGGATGAACGAAAGCTTGGTAGGGATTTCGGGCGCGATCCGGTCGAAGTTCGGTGAATTGCCCGACGGGCGGACCGTCGAGGCGGTCACGCTCGCCAACAAAGCGGGCATGGAAGCCCGGATCATCGCCTACGGCGCCTCGCTCCAGGCGCTGCTCGCGCCCGATCGCGACGGCGTCCTGGCCGACGTCGCCCTCGGCCATTCGACCGTCGAACCCTATCTCGATCATCCCCAATATTTCGGCTCGACCGTCGGCCGGGTCGCCAACCGCATCGCCGGGGGCCGCTTCACGCTCGACGGCAGGGTCTGTCGCACCCCGGTCAATAACGGCCCCAATTCGCTCCATGGCGGCCCCGGCGGCTTCGACAAGAGGCTGTGGGAAATCGCCCAGGTCGAGCAGGGACCGCCGGCGAGGGTCGTCCTGCGCTACGTCAGCCCGGACGGCGAGATGGGCTATCCCGGCACGCTCACCGTCATCGCGGCCTATTCGCTCGACGAGGCCGGCGCCCTGTCGGTCGAATATCGCGCCACGACCGACCGGACCACCCTCGTCAACCTTTCCAACCACGCCTACTGGAACCTCGCCGGCGAAGGTTCGCAAGGGGGCGCGATGGAGCATTTGCTCGCCATTCCCGCCGATTCCTATCTGCCCACCGACGCGGGCTCGATCCCGACCGGCGAGTTCAGGCCGGTGGAAGGAACGCCGTTCGACTTCCGCCGGCCGACCGCCATCGGCGCCCGGGTCCGCGACTCCGCCGATCCCCAGATCCGGATCGGCCGCGGCTACGACCATGCTTGGGTGGTGGCGCGGGGGCCGTCGAGCGAGCCGCGGCTGCTGGCCCGGCTCGAGGATCCGGGCTCGGGGCGGGTGTTGGAAATCCTCTCCAACCAGCCCGGCCTCCAATTCTATTCCGGCAATTTCCTCGACGGGACGAGTTCGGGCAAGGCCGGCCGGCTCTACCGGATGGGCGACGCCGTCGCGCTCGAGCCGCAGATGTTCCCCGACACGCCGAACCGCCCGGAATTCGGCTCGCTTCGGCTGGAGCCGGGAGAGACCTATCGAAACGTCATAATCTGGCGATTTCTGGCGTCGTCCGGCGATTCCACCACTTTTCTCTAGCCGGGCCCGCCCGCCTCGGCGAACAGCACCATCACTTCCCCGATGATCGCCGCCATCGCCGCGCGCGCGCCGCCGGCATTCCCGGCCTCGATCGCGGCGAGCACCGCATGGTGGGCGGGGAGGCTGGCGGTTCGGCCCTTGAACCGGTTGGTGAAGCGGATCGAGGTCCTGAGCGCGGTCGCGACGACGTCGCGGAACTGGCGGTAGAAGGGATTGCCGCAGGCCTCGAGCACGGCGATGTGGAAGGCGATGTCGGATGCGAGCGCATCGTCCCGCCCGGCCACCGCGGCTTCCATCCGGGCATAGCCGGCGGCTATGGCGGCGACCGCCTCCGGGTCGGCCTCGCGGG
>JAXDPG010000105.1:0-3429 GCA_034668485.1 Sphingomonadales bacterium | reverse complement strand
CGCCACCTCGAACGTGTCGCTCGCCAACATGGCGATCACCGGCAATTCGAACGGCGGCGTGGTCGGCAACAACGCGGTCGATTTCACGCTGACCGATTCGACCCTGACCAACAATGGCAGCTCGGCGAACGAAGGCGCGGTCTACATGACCGGCCTGACCGGCACCTCCGCCTTGCTCGGAAACGTCATCGGCGGATCGAGCGGCGACAACGTCCATATCGTCCAGACCGGCGGCAGCCTCGCCCTCACGATCGCCGACAGCGGCAGCGACCAGGCGATCATGGGCACCGTCAACACCGTCACCGGCAACGATTCGGTGTTCGTCGGGACCAGCGGCACCGCCTCACTGACGCTGGACGTCGACGGCGTCGACTTCCAGGGCGCGAGGGGTGATCTCCTGCAGGTGCTCGTCGCGGGCAATTCGACTCAGGACCTGACGATCGTCAACAACAACTTCCACAACGCCCAGGCCGGCAGCGTCGGCGGCGGCGTCACTCTCAACGGCGGGGGCACCGGCACCAACATCAACGTCGACTTCCGGGTCGAGGACAACAGCTTCACCGGCGCGGTGGATACGGCCCTCACCGCCCTGTACGGCCACCAGGCCGGCATGGTCCGAGGCAATATCGAAGGCAATACGATCGGTCTGGACAACGGCGTCGTCGGCACCGAGGGAAGCTCGAGCGGCTCCGGCATCTTCGTCGGCCTCGAGAAAGCGGATGGGCCCGGCGACGCCGGCTATCAGGTCAATATCGTCGACAACAATATCGCCGACGTCAACGGGCTGGCCGGCATCTTCCTTCGCTCGAACGGAGGCGACGCCTCCAACTCGGCGATCCTGGAAGCGACCGTCACCGGCAACCAGGTGGGCGAGTTCGGCGATTCCGCCTTCGCCGCCCTGGCCGCGCAGATCGGCGGCTCCGGCGCGGCGGTCGACTTCGGTCAGCTGGGCCTCGTCCTTAGCGACAATGTGTTCGATCTGGGCGATGCCGGTTTCGGCGGAAACGCGGTCTATCTCGAGCAGGATTCGCTCGACTCGCACTTCTACTTCCCGGGTTACGCGGGATCGCCGGACGGCGAGTTCCTCGGGGGGACGGCGAGCGCGGATCTGGACACTTTCTGGACCGGCATGGGCAATGCGTTCACCAACGGCGGCTTCCCGAACTTCCCGGGCGGCGTCGATGCCGGCGGAGTGATGGGCGCGACCGGCGAGGCCCTCGTCTTTCCGGTCTGGCCCTGATCCGGCTCAGGCGGCGCCCGTCTCGTCGTGGGGCGCCGCCACGGCCTTGGATTCGGGCGATTCGCGCTGTCTCAGCCAGATCGAGAGGACGATCAGGACCGCGGTGGAGAGGAACTCGCTCTGCCAGTTCTGGAAGCTTTCGAACCAGAGCTGCGGATCGCCGAGATAGGCGAGCACTCCGAGCGGAGTCTCGCCATGCTGGAGCGCCTCCTCCGCGGCGGCCTTCGCGCTGTTCCACCAGTGCAGCACGAAGGAGAGCAGGAAGAGGCCGAACAGAGCCATGCCCAGCGAATGGGCGTAGAGCCAGCGCGCGGTGTCGCCGCCCATCAGGATCGGCGGCGCGCCGGGCCGGCGCGCCTGCGCCTTGAGATCGGAGTCGCGGGGGGGATCGTCGGGATCGCGCGATTCGGCCGAGCCGCGCTGGATCAGAATCGCGGTCAGAACGACATAGGTCGACATCTGCAGGAACTCGCTCTCCCAATTCTCGAAGACGGAGGAAAGGAAGGCGGGGCTGATCGTGTAGGCGCCGAGCGAGATCGCATCCTGGCCGTGACGGACCAGCTCCTCATTGTCGACTTTCCAGCCGGAGATCCACTGGCCGGATATACTGATCAGGAACAGGCCCAGCAGAGCGATCGTCAGGCCGTTATTCTTGAGGAATTTCGCCATCGCGGCCTCCGTTTCGAAAGGCGTCAATGCCGCGCGTCCGGGCTTTGTTCCGGCACCGGAAAGGGTCGTTCAGGTTTCGCCGGTGAACCTCTTCACCTTGACCGGCAGCTTCTTCCCCTTGGTCCGGCGCGACGGGACCTGGACCGGATGGCGCTTCTTCCACTCGGCCCAGGTCATCGGGCCGTCGGGAGTTTCGATGATCTCGTCGTCCAGGGACATGGGGGACGATTACTTTTTTCGGGAACGCTGAGGAAGCCATATCCGCCTGGCCCGCTTGAGCCGGGCCGGCCCCACGCGTAGAGGCAGCGGGGGAGGGGTGAGATGCAGGCCAGCGGCGCTCGGCGCATATCGATCGTCGGGGGACGAGCGCCGGTCTTCTGGGGCGCCTGCGCGGCGATCGCACTCGGCGTGCTGCTTCACCTGCCGATGCTCGCCATGGCGCACCGGCACGGCAACCGCCTCGTCGGAATGCCGATGGAGCCGAAGATGTGGGCGGGCATGGTGCTGATCGCGCTGGGGGTGCCGGCCGCGATCTACGGCGCGCTGCCGCGGCACCGCTCGCCCCATGGCGCCGAGGCGGGAACCAGCTACGAGGCGCCCGATTCGACGCCGCTCAATCGCTGGCACGCCGGAGTCCTGCTGGTGCTGATCCTGGGCCTGGTCATCGACGTGATGAAGCCCGCCACCCTCGGCTTCGTGCTGCCCGGCATGAGGGCGGAATATGGGATCGCCAGGACGACGGTGGCCTGGTTCCCGTTCACCGCGCTCGTCGGAACCACCGTCGGCTCGTTCCTGTGGGGCTGGCTGGCCGACGTCTACGGCCGCCGGGTCTCGATCCTGCTCTCGACCATCTTGTTCGTCTCGACCTCGATCTGCGGAGCGATGCCGCTTTTCCAACTGAACCTGTTGATGTGCTTCCTGATGGGCTGCTCCGCGGGAGGCATGCTGCCGGTCGTCTATACCTTGCTGGCCGAGATCATGCCGCCCAGGCACCGCTCCTGGGTGCTGGTGCTGGTCGGCGGCACCGGCCTCGTCGGCGGCTATCTCGCCGCGAGCAGCGCCGCCCATGCCTTCGAGCCCGCCTTCGGCTGGCGGGTGCTGTGGCTGCAGGGCTTTCCGACCGGAATCCTCCTGCTCGCGCTCGCCTTCCTGATCCCCGAATCGCCGCGCTTCCTCGCCGAGCAGGGCCGGGAGGCTGAGCTCGCCGCCATGCGCCGCAAGTTCGGCATCGTCCCGCTGGCGCGCCAGCCCGCGCCGGCCGATGCCGAGGTCGCGGCGCAGCGTCACGGCCGGCTGACGCTGGCTTTGGTCATCACCGGCCTCGCCTGGAGCTTCGTCAATTTCGGGCTGCTGCTGTGGCTGCCGTCGGATCTCCAGGCGCGCGGCTACAGCTCGGCGCTGGCCAGCGGCATTCTCGCCAGCTCGGCCCTGATCGCCCTGCCGACGATCATGATCGCAGCCTGGAGCTACAGCCGGCTGAGCAGCAAACGGACTTTGGTGGCGGCGATCCTGCTCACTTT
>JAXDPG010000104.1:0-13927 GCA_034668485.1 Sphingomonadales bacterium | reverse complement strand
GCGGCGGGGCGCCTTTGACTTCCGGCACGTAGATCTCGCCGCCGCCGGCTTTGAACTTCTCCGACATCTCGGCCATGCCGACCTGCGGGTCGTTCAGCTTGGCGGCGTAGTCGCGCACGTCCTGGGTGATCTTCATCGAGCAGAATTTCGGCCCGCACATCGAGCAGAAGTGGGCGGTCTTGGCGCCTTCCGCGGGGAGGGTCTGGTCGTGATATTGCTCGGCGGTGTCGGGGTCGAGGCTGAGGTTGAACTGGTCTCGCCAGCGGAATTCGAACCTCGCCCTTGAGAGGGCGTCATCGCGCATCTTCGCGGCCGGGTGGCCCTTCGCCAAATCCGCGGCGTGGGCGGCGAGTTTGTAGGTGACCACGCCCACTTTCACGTCGTCGCGGTCGGGGAGGCCGAGATGTTCCTTGGGGGTGACGTAGCAGAGCATCGCCGTGCCGAACCAGCCGATCATCGCGGCGCCGATCGCCGAGGTGATGTGGTCGTAGCCGGGGGCTATGTCGGTGGTCAGCGGCCCGAGCGTGTAGAAGGGGGCCTCGCCGCAGGCTTCGAGCTGCTTGTCCATATTGGCCTTGATCTTGTGCATCGGCACGTGGCCGGGGCCCTCGATCATGACCTGGACGTCATGGCGCCAGGCTATCTGCGTCAGCTCGCCCAGGGTGGCCAATTCGGCGAACTGGGCTTCGTCGTTGGCGTCGGCGATGCTTCCCGGGCGCAGGCCGTCGCCGAGGCTGAAGGCGATGTCGTAAGCCTTCATGATCTCGCAGATGTCCTCGAAGCGGGTGTAGAGGAAGCTCTCCTTGTGGTGGGAGAGGCACCATTTCGCCATGATCGAACCGCCCCTCGAGACGATCCCGGTCACCCTCTTCGCCGTCATCGGGATGTAGGGCAGGCGCACTCCGGCGTGGATGGTGAAATAGTCCACCCCCTGCTCGGCCTGCTCGATCAGGGTGTCGCGGTAGATCTCCCAGCTCAGGTCCTCGGCGACTCCGCCGACCTTCTCGAGCGCCTGGTAGATGGGGACGGTCCCGATCGGCACGGGGCTGTTGCGGACGATCCACTCGCGGGTGTCGTGGATGTTGCGGCCGGTGGAGAGGTCCATGACCGTGTCGGCGCCCCAGCGGATCGACCAGACCATCTTGTCGACCTCGGCGGCGACGTCGGAGGCGACGGCGCTGTTGCCGATATTGGCGTTGATCTTGACCAGGAAGTTGCGTCCGATCGCCATCGGCTCGCTCTCGGGGTGGTTGATGTTGGAAGGGATGATGGCGCGCCCCCGAGCGACCTCGTCGCGGACGAATTCGGGGGTTACGTAATCGGGGATGCTTGCTCCGAAATCCTGGCCGTCGCGGATTTGGGCCGCGATGGCATCGCGGCCCAGGTTTTCGCGAACGGCGACATATTCCATTTCCGAGGTGATGATGCCTTGGCGGGCATAGTGCATCTGGCTGACATTGGCTCCCGGCTTCGCCCGCAGCACCTTGCGGCGAACGTTGGGGAAGGCCTGGACGCCGCCGCTCCGGTCGGGGCCGAGCTGGCCGTTATCCTCGGGCCTAACCTCGCGCTGCAGAACTTCCTCGACGTCGCCGCGGCCGCGGATCCAGTCGCGCCGCAATTCGGGCAGGCCGCGCATGATGTCGACCGTCGCGGCCGGATCGGTATAGGGGCCCGAGCAGTCGTAGACCCTGAGCGGCGGCTCGCCGGAGCTCGGCTCGAGGTCGATCTCGCGCATCGCCACCCCCAGCGGGCCGACGCGGATCTTGCGGCTGCCGCGGATCGGTCCGGTGGTGACTTTAAGCTCGGTGCGGGCGGGGGCGTCGGCCATGTTCGTTCTCCATCTTGAGAAGGAAAACGGGCTCGCGCGCGCTCCCTCCCTACGCCGGTGTCAGCCGGATCAGGTTCGACGGGTCGGAGGCTCCTGCCTCCCTCTCAGGCGCGGCGACGGCGCCCCCCCGGGGAATGTCCCAAGCCATAGGCTGCTCAGTCGCCCGGCGAAAGCGGCAATTGCCAGTCGATCGGCTTTTGGCCGTGCTGCCTGAGGAAGGCGTTGGCCTTCGAGAAGTGGCGGCAGCCGAAGAAGCCGTTATGGGCCGAGAGCGGGGACGGATGCGGCGCCTTGAGGACGAGGTGGCGGCCGCCGCGCTCGACGCTGTCGACGAAGGCCGCCTTCTTCTGCGCATGGCTGCCCCAGAGCATGAACACGACCGGCTCCGGCTTCGCGTTGACGAGGCGGATGACGGCGTCGGTGAAGCGCTCCCAGCCGCGGCCCTGATGGGAGGCGGCCTGCCCCATCTCCACCGTCAGCACGGCGTTGAGGAGCAGCACGCCCTGCCGCGCCCAATGTTGGAGGCTGCCGTGGCGGGCGGGGGCGATGCCGAGATCGCCTTGCATCTCCTTGTAGATGTTGGCGAGGCTGGGCGGGGTGCGCGTGCCGGGCTGGACCGAGAAGCACAGGCCGTGGGCCTGGCCGGCCCCGTGATAAGGGTCCTGGCCGAGGATGACGACGCGCACCTCCTCGAGCGGGGTGAGGTCGAGCGCGGCGAACCAGTCGCGCGGGCGCGGGAAGATGCGCTTGCCCGCTTCGCGCTCGGCGACGAGCCAGGCGCGGAGCGACTGCATGTAGGGGCTGGCGAACTCAGCCCGGAGCGGCTCCAGCCAGCTGGGGTGAAGCCTCACGTCGCTCAGAACATCCTCCCGGGAAGCGGCCATGCGCAACGCCGAGGCTAGGCGAGCGGCAGCTCCAGCTCAAGCGGCCGCTCCGGCCGGCCCGTCGCTTCGGCGAGGCCGGACAGGCCCAGGCCGAGCAGGCGGATGCTCTTCACCGGCGGCAGCAATGTGCGAAGCAGCTGGGCGCCTATCTCCAGGAACTCGGCTTCGCCGCTCACCGCCCGGTCGAGCGAGCGGGCGCGGGTGACGATCTGGAAATCGGCATATTTGACCTTGAGGTTGACGGTGCGCCCCGACAGCCCCTTCCCCACCACCCGCTTTGTCCAGACGTGGCGGCCGATCCGTTCCAGCTCGGACAGGAGCGCCTCAGGATCACTCAGATCCTCGAGGAAGGTATCCTCGGCGCTGACCGACTTGTAGGGGCGATCGGCCTTGACCTGGCGGTGGCAGATGCCGCGGGCGAGGTCGTGATAATAGCGAGCCGAGCTGCCGAAATGGGCGGCGAGCCATTCGAGGCTTCGCGCCTTCAAATCGGCGCCGGTCTCGATGCCCAGCCGCGCCATCTTCTCGGCGGTCTTCGGGCCGACGCCGTGGAATCGCTTGACCGGAAGGCCCTCGACGAAGGCGGGGCCGCGCGCCGGGGTGACGACGCAGAGGCCGTCGGGCTTGTTCTGGTCGGAGGCGAGCTTGGCGAGGAACTTGTTGTAGCTGACCCCGGCCGAGGCGGTGAGGCCGGTCTCGGCGCGGATGCGGGCGCGAATCTCCTCGGCGATGAGGGTGGCGATTCCGATCCCCTTCAGATCGTCGGTGACGTCGAGATAGGCTTCGTCGAGCGAGAGCGGCTCGACGTGCGGCGTATAGTCGCGGAAGATGGCCCGGATCTGGTCGGAGACGGCGCGGTAGGCGTCGAAGCGCGGCTTGACGAAGATCAGGTCCGGGCAGCGCCGCTTCGCCGTCACCGCCGGCATCGCCGAGCGGACGCCATATTTGCGCGCCTCGTAGCTCGCCGCCGCGACGACCCCGCGGACGCCGCCGCCGACGGCCAGCGGCTTGCCCCGAAGCTCCGGATTGTCGCGCTGCTCGACCGACGCGTAGAAGGCGTCCATGTCGACATGGATGATCTTGCGGATCGCCCCCTCGGCCGGCGCATCGTTCACGCCATGTTCCTAGCGCAGCTCGGGTGCGCTGGGAAGTGGAAAGCATTCGTCGTCATGCCAGCGAAGGCTGGCATCCCAGCGGGTGAAAGGCTCCCACGCTCTTCACGCCCCAAGGGCCCCAGCCTTCGCTGGGGCGACGGACACCCTAAAAGCGAAGGCTCATGCCGACGGCGGCGACCCGGGTCGCGGTCGAGCCGCCATATTGGAGGGCCGGGTCGAGCCGGCGGCGCCACTGCTCCTTCTCGGTGATTCCGACGACTGAGAAGAGACCGACGCCGAGCGCGACATTGTCGGCTACCGGAACGCTGCCGAACATGCGCGGCGCGGTCGGATCGACCGCCGGAACCAGGCCTCTCTCGTCCAGGATCATCGCTTGCGAATTGACGGTTCGGCTGGTCGCCGTCGCCGTCGCGAAGCTTCTTGCCTCGCCGCCCGCTCCAGACCGGTCCCGCGCCGCCGCCGGCGAAGCGAGGACCAGCATCGTCCCCATTACGGCGAGCCCGGCATATCCTCTCATCGCGGGCTCCGATTCTGCTGTTGCCCCTATAGCGCTCCACTATGCGGCGAAGTTCCCCTGGTGTCACGCCCGTTAACCGTCCGTCCCGGCCGGCACGAGACGTCAGAAGGTGTAGCTGAGGCCGGCAAGGGCGAAATACTGGTCGCGGTCGCCGGCGAGGGCGACGATCGGGCTGCGGGCGATGGCCCCCTTGAGGCGGGAGTAGCTGACGCCGCCGAACAGCGACAGGCCGGGATGGCGAAGATCGCCGGTGAGCGTCTGAGCCAGGAGCAGGGTGGCGCGCCAGTTCTTCCAGCCGCCGTCGGCATTGTAGGCGGGAAGGCCGCTGGCGATCGCCCCGGCCGGAGTGACGCTGAAATAGGTGCGCGCATAGCGGTCGCCGACGCGCTCCATCTGCACGCCGAGCTGCGCGTAGGTGCGGGTGCTGAGCGGAGTGGCATATTCGACCGAAGGCGTGAGGATCGTGCTCCTGTGGGTGTCGGTGACGTCCTTCTGCCAGCTCAGGCGGAAGCCGAGGCTGTCATAGGCGTTGAGGAGGCCGTTCTTCTTGATGCCGACGAAGGCACCGAGCTCGATCGCGGTGTCGAGCTCGCCAAGGGCGCGCACCCGCGGATCCTTGATCCGGCTGGTCCGGTCGAGCCGGACGTTGACGAGCGGCCCGAACTCGAAGGCGACCGGGGCATCCGCCTTGTCGCGGATCAGGTCGACCCAGAGGCCGGTGCCGCGGGTGGCGAAGCTGAAGCCCGCGACCTTGCCGAACGCGACTCCGATCGGCGTCAGCTCATAATCGTCCGAACCCTCGTAGGAAGGGACGTAGCCGCCGCCGACGCCGATCGTGAGGCTGTTCGGATCGTCGGGCAGGCCCTCGTCCTCGCTTTGCGCCAAAGCGGGCGTCGCGGCGATCAGCGGCAGCGCCAGAGCGGCCGCGCGGCAAAAGCTTCTCAAGGTCATGTTCCACGTCCCTCCTGTTGCCGCCAACAAGCCTGCAAACGGTAATGGGTTCCGGCAGCGTTACGAAAAAACCGTGCCGTTATGGGCCTTTCGCGACGGCCGGTACGGGCGGGGTTGGCGTCGCCGCCGCTCGGACGGTAAGCAAGGGCCATGCGCAGGGGCAGGAATCACGGGCTGCTGATCGCCGGCGGCGGAGTCGCGGGAAGCATCGGGGCGCTGGCCATGGCGCGGCTTCGGCCCGATTCCGCCATGGCGCTGGTCGGCGAGGAGGTCCGCTTCGGCGGCGGCAGCGCGATGCTTTTGGTCGACGCCGGCATCCCGCCCGAGGCGCGGGCCCTGCTCGACCCGCTGGTCACGAAGAGCTGGGACGCCTGCTACCTCGCCCTGCCCACGCGCAGCCGCAAGCTCAAGATCGGCTGCCATCTGGTCACCGCCGAGGCGATCCACCTCGCCCTCGGCGACGCCCTCCCCGAAGGCAAGCTGCGCACCGCCAAGGTGGTCGCGATCCGCGACGACAGCCTGCTGTTGCCGGGCGGCGAGACTCTGGCCGGCGACGGCGCCCTCGACGCGCGTGGCTGGGCCCACCAGACCACGCTCGAGATCGGCTGGCGCCACCGCACCGCCCGCACCTGCCGCTTCGCCGACCCGCATCGGGTCGACCTGCCCGTGCTCGCCGACCTGACCCTGGAAACGGGCGGCTGCGGCCATTTCACCTGCGTGCCTATCGACGAGCGGACCTTGCGGATCGAGCGGGTCGACTATTCGCCCAGCCCCGACGCGTCCGACGGGTCGGATCGCATCGACGATTATGTGCGCCGGCGCGGCTGGCATGACGGCGAGCCGCGCAAGGCGGAATCCTCGTCGCGACCGATCCCGCTCGGCGGCGACTTCGCCGCCTTCTGGCGGATCGGCGGGGCGCGCGTCGCCAAGCTCGGCGCCCGCGGCGGCTTCTCGCACCCGTTCACCGGGTCGGCGCTTCCGGACGCGCTTCGCACCGGCGTCGCCCTCGCCCGTCAGAGCGACCTCACCGGCGCGGCGCTGCACGATCTGTTCGAAGCCGAGGCGGCGGCCTTGTGGAAGCGCCGCGACTTCCACCGCAGCGTCAACCGCCTGCTCTTCGATCGCGGCGGCGATGTCCTGGCCAGCCTGTTCGACCTCGACGCGCCCCTGCTCGAACGCTTCTTCGCCGAGGAAGTCGGCCTGTTCGACCGCCGCAAGATCCTGGCGGCTCTGGGGGGCTGATTTCAGGCGGACCGCAGCACAAACTCCTCTCCCGTAAAGGACGGGAGAGGGGGATAAGCCCCCCCGGCTTCCAATCGCGGTGTCGCTGTGCTTTAGGGCGCGGCCATGAACGTGCACGAATATCAGGCCAAGGAGTTGCTCGCGAAGCAGGGCGTCCCCGTCCCCGCCGGCTTTGCGGCGCTGTCCGTCGATGAAGCCGTCGCGGCGGCGGAGAAGCTCCCTGGGCCGCTGTGGATCGTCAAGGCGCAGATCCACGCCGGCGGCCGCGGCAAGGGCCGCTTCAAGGAGCTCGGCCCCGACGCCAAGGGCGGCGTACGGCTGGCCCGGTCGATCGAAGAGGTGCGCGCCAATGCCGAGGAGATGCTCGGCAAGACCCTGGTCACCGTCCAGACCGGCGCCGAAGGCAAGCAGGTCAACCGGCTCTACGTCACCGATGGCGTCGACATCGCGAAGGAATATTATCTCGCCCTGCTCGTCGACCGCGGTTCGGGGCGGATCGCGATGGTCGCCTCGACCGAAGGCGGGATGGACATCGAGGCGGTCGCGCACGACACCCCCGAGCGGATCGAGACGATCCTCATCGACCCGGCGCAGGGGTTCCAGCCCCATCATGGCCGCGCCCTCGCTTATGCGCTTGAGCTGGACGGCGAGCTCAACAAGCAGGGCCAGAAGCTGGCGCGCCAGCTCTACGAAGCCTTCATCGCGCTCGACTGCTCGATGCTCGAGATCAACCCGCTGGTGGCGACGCAGGACGGGAAGATGCTCGTGCTCGACGCCAAGATGAGCTTCGATTCGAACGCCATGTTCCGCCATCCCGACGTCGAGGCGCTGCGCGACGAGACCGAGGAGGATCCGATGGAGGTCGAGGCGTCGAAATTCGACCTCGCCTACATCAAGCTCGACGGCAATATCGGCTGCATGGTCAACGGCGCCGGGCTCGCTATGGCGACGATGGACATCATCAAGCTGAACGGTGCCGAGCCGGCCAATTTCTGCGACGTCGGCGGCGGCGCCAACAAGGAGAAGGTGACGGCCGCGTTCAAGATCATCCTCTCCGACCCGGCGGTGAAGGGCATATTGGTCAACATCTTCGGCGGCATCATGCGCTGCGACATCATCGCCGACGGCATCGTCGCGGCGGCCAGGGAAGTGGATCTGAAGGTGCCTTTGGTGGTGCGGCTCGAAGGCACCAACGTCGAGGAAGGCAAGCGCATCCTCGCCGACAGCGGCCTCGCCATCGTGCCGGCCAACGATCTCGGCGACGCGGCGAAGAAGATCGTCGCGGCGGTCGGGGAGGCGGCTTGATCGTCATCCCCGCGAAAGCGGGGATCCCGCTTATTTCGGCGGGGGATGGAGTGAAGAAGAAGCGGGATTCCCGCTTCGCGGGAATGGCGGGTAAGGAGCCGAGATGAAGCTGCTGGTGCCGGTGAAGCGGGTGATCGATTTCAACGTCAAGCCGCGGGTCAAGGCGGACGGGACGGGGGTCGATCTCGCCAACGTCAAGATGAGCATGAACCCGTTCGACGAGATCGCGGTCGAGGAGGCGATAAGGCTCAAGGAGAAAGGCGTGGCGACCGAGATCGTCGCCGTTTCGATCGGGCCGGCCAAGGCGCAGGAGACGCTTCGAACCGCTCTGGCGATGGGCGCCGACCGGGCGATCCTGGTGACGACCGACGACGAGGTCGAGCCGCTCGCCGTCGCCAAGATCCTGGCCAAGATCGCGCAGGAGGAGCAGCCGGGGATGGTGATCCTCGGCAAGCAGGCGATCGACGACGATTCCAACCAGACCGGGCAGATGCTCGCCGCGTTGCTCGGCTGGGCGCAGGGCACATTCGCATCGAAGGTCGAGGTGGACGGCGAAAGCGTCAACGTCACCCGCGAGGTCGACGGCGGGCTCGAGACGCTTCGGCTGAAGCTGCCGGCGATCGTCACCACCGATCTTCGCCTCAACGAGCCGCGCTACGCCAGCCTTCCCAACATCATGAAGGCCAAATCCAAGCCGCTCGCCCAGAAGACGCCCGCGGATTACGGCGTCGACACGACGCCGCGGCTGACCACGCTCGGCGTCCGCGAGCCGTCGAAGCGCGAGGCGGGGATCAAGGTGCAATCGGTGGACGAGCTGATCGACCGCCTCCGGACCGTGGGAGTGATCGGATGAAGTGCCTCGTCCTCGTCGAGCATGAAGGCGGCCAGCTCAAGGACGCCACCCTTTCCGCGGTGACCGCCGCGTCGAAGCTGGGCGAAGTGCATCTGCTCGTCGCCGGCGAGGGCGTCGGCGCAGTCGCGCAGGCGGCGGCGAAGATCGCCGGCGTCGGTAAGGTCCATGTCGCCGACGATGCCGCTTTTGCGCATGCGCTGGCCGAGAATGTGGCGCCGCTCGTCGTCGAGCTGATGAGCCATCACGACGCGTTCGTGGTGCCGTCGACCACGACCGGCAAGAACGTCGCTCCCCGAGTCGCCGCCCTGCTCGACGTCATGCAGGTTTCGGACGTGCTGTCGGTCGAGGGCGAGGACGTCTTCACCCGGCCGATCTACGCCGGCAACGCCATCGCCACCGTCAAGTCGTCGGACGCCAAGAAGGTGATCACGGTGCGCGGCACCGCCTTCGAGAAGGCGGCGGCCGAAGGCGGCTCCGGGACGATCGAGGCGGTATCGGCGACCGGCGACAAGGGCCTGTCGAGCTTCGTCGGCGCCGAGATCGCCGCCAGCGAGCGGCCCGACCTGACGAGCGCCAAGATCATCGTTTCGGGCGGCCGCGCGCTCGGCTCCTCGGAGCAGTTCCACCAGTACATAGATCCGCTGGCCGACAAGCTCGGCGCCGCCGTCGGCGCCAGCCGCGCCGCCGTCGACGGCGGCTATGCGCCCAACGACTAACAGGTCGGCCAGACCGGCAAGAACCTCGCCCCCGAAGTCTATATCGAGATCGGCATTTCGGGCGCGATCCAGCACCTCGCCGGAATGAAGGATTCGAAGCTGATCGTCGCCATCAACAAGGACGAGGAAGCGCCGATCTTCCAGGTCGCGGACCTCGGCCTGGTCGGCGACCTGTTCAAGATTGTGCCGGAGCTGACCGAGAAGCTCTAGTTTCCCAGGCGGCTATTTGTGCGCGAACAGGCCGACCAGGTCCGTCTTGGCCAGCACATGGCCCCGCATCGCCGCGAGCAGCTGCTCGCGGCTGGCGCCTTGCTTGAGCGGGAGCTCCGAATCGAGGGCGAAGCCCTGGAAATGGTAATGGTGGGCGCTCTTGCCGGGCGGGTGCGGGCCGAAATAGGCCGGGTAGCCGCGGCCGTTGCGGCCCATGCGCGCACCGAAGGTGACCGAGCCGCGGGAAACGCCGCCGGCCGCCGGGTCCAGATTCCAGACCAGCCAGTGGATGAAGGGCTTGGCCGAGCTCGCCTCGGGATCCTCCATCATCACCGTCAGCGTCTTGGTGCCGGGGGGCAGGCCCAGCCAGCCGAGCGAGGGCGACATGCCGTCGCCATAGTCGCTGAACTTGACCGGGATCTCGCCGCCCTGCGTGAAATCGCGCGACGTCAGCGTGAAGGTGGCAGAGGCCTGGGTTTCGGGCCGGTCCATGGCGAGCACCACCGGCTTGGCCTTGCTTTCCTGCGAGCAGGCGGCGGTGAGCAGGCAGCCGAGAAGGATGCGCTTTTTCATGACGCCTACGTAACTTAACCCATCCGTTCGAGGAAGAGGCGAAGTTGGCTTAATCCGGCAGCGCGGCAAGGCGGCTCCAATCGAGTCCGGCCAATTCGCAGCCGGACGTGCCCGCGACGGCGACGATCGGGTGGCGCAGCGCCGCAATGCCGAGCCGCCGCCGCTCGCGCCAGACGTAGAAGTCGGTGAGCGGGACGAGCTTCGGGGCGCGGTCGTAGGCGACGCCGCGATAGACGAAACGGAGCGGCCCGAACGGACGCGCACGGCCTGCGAAGACTTCGGCGAAGGTCCCGTAAGGCGTGTAGTCGCCGGCCATCAGGCGGCAGCCGCCGCGGCGAGCGTAGATCAGGATTCCGAGCGGCCGGGGCTCGAAGGCGGTGGCGAAGCCCCGGGCCTGAAGCATCCCGGCCGCGGCCGCGGCGAAGCGGCGCGGATCCGGCGCCGGCGTCGGAGCGCTCGACATCGCCTTCGCGGCGAGGGTGACGAGCAGGAGTGCCGCGAAGGCGAGGCTAGCGCTCGAAGACTTCACGCCGAGCGCCATAGATACAGATCGCGCCGACGAGGAGCAGGCTCGTCCACATGGCGAGGTGCCAGCCGTAACCGTGGTGAATCTGGTCGAGATGAGCCGGGAAATGGACCATCGCGCCGATCCGAAGGACGTTGACCGCGATCGTGGCGACGAGCGCGAGAAGGCACCAGCCGAGCGGCTTCCAGCCGAAAC
Organism: Sphingomonadales bacterium; assembly: GCA_034668485.1. Taxonomy (GTDB): domain Bacteria; phylum Pseudomonadota; class Alphaproteobacteria; order Sphingomonadales; family Sphingomonadaceae; genus Allosphingosinicella. The sequence goes on along the minus strand of JAXDPG010000104.1, from coordinate 3,012 downwards.
GCACGCCGAACCATTGGTTGACGGTGACCCAGAAGACCAAAGCGAGCGACATGCCCTGCCACGACGAGCAGCCCGGCGCGACCGCGATGCCGCCGCTTCCGTCGGCGAAAAGGAGGGTATTGCCCATCGGGCGGACGCCGACCAGCCGGCCCACCAGCCAGGTATCGGCGTCGAGCAGCGGGCGGCTGAGCATGGCAAGGGCAACCCTGCCCCAAAGCAGGCTGGCGGTGATCGAAAGCGCGACGATGCCGGCCTTGCGCGCCGCGGCGCGCGCCGGGGAGCGGGCGATCATCCACGAAGCGAGGAGGGTGAGCGCGGCAGCGCTGGCGGGCGCGACCGGCAACAACGCCGCAGCCACGACGGCCGCGGCGACCGTCCGGTCGGCGCCGGTGATGGGATCGGCCGCCTCGTCGCCGTGGAGCAGCGCCAGCGCCGCGGCCAGCGCCACCCACAGGATGGCGCTGATCCCGAACAGCTCGAACAGGGCATAAGCGAGCCCCATCTCGGGCACGATCCGAAAAGCCACGCCGGCGAAGGCGTTGAGCGCGGCGATCAGCACCAGCCAGAAGAACAGGCCGCTTCGCGTCATCCCGCGACCCGCCGGCGCGGCGGCCGCCGCCGTCATGAATCAGCCCCGCTGCGGCCGGGTGCCGGCATCAGCCCCGGCGGCGCCTCCGGACCAGCCAATAGCCGGCACCGAACAGCGCCAGCGCCGGCAGTCCGGCGCCGATCGCCGGGCCGGGAGTGGGGGTTACGCCCGCCCAGGCAGGATCGGCGGCGAGCGCGGCGAGCACGGCCGCGCAGGCGACCTGAAGGCTGGAGGATCTGAACGGCATTTCCCTGCTCCCTTTTCGCGGCCCAGGCTTCTAGAAAACCAGGCGAATCCCGAACATGAAAAACAACCGCGTGAGGGAAGTGTCAATGGAAAAGGGCGGGAGCTTGCGCCGATGCTGAGCCGCCTGGCCGAAGGACAGGCGTGGCTGCCTTTCGTGCTCTTCTGGCCCGTCCTGGTCGCCATCGCGGCGGCCGAGCTATGCTGGCCGCTCTACATCGGTCGGAACGAGCCCCCCAGCCGAATCCCGGTCAACGTCGCCCTCGGGCTCGTCAATGCGGGTCTCGCCGTTCTTCTGCCACTGTCGACGGTGCTGCCGGCTCAGTGGGCGGCGCGGCAGCCTGTCGGCCTGCTCAACCTGGCCGGCGCGCCGCTGCTCGTCGCGGCGGTGGCGACGGTGACGGTCCGAAGCCTGGCCAGCTATGGCGTCCATCGGCTGTCGCATGCCGTTCCGCTGCTGTGGCGAATCCACCGGGTCCACCATGTCGACACCGCGCTCGACCTCTCGACCGGGCTTCGCAACCACCCGCTCGAGCTCGCCGTGGTCGTCCCGTGCCTGGCCGCCGTGACGGTCGCCTTCGGCCTCGAGCCCCGCACGCTGATTGTCTACGAGGCGATCGCCCTTCCCTTCGCTTTGTGGACTCACGCCAACGTTCGGCTGCGGCCGGGGCTGGAGCGTCGCCTCCGGCTGCTTTTCGTCACTCCGGCCATGCACCACGTCCACCATTCGGCGCGGCGGGCGGAGACGGACAGCAATTACGGCGACGTCTTCAGCCTCTGGGATCGCTTGTTCGGCACTCATAGGATGCTCGACGGGAAGGCTTTGCAGGCGGTCCGCTTCGGGCTCGGCGAGGCGGACGATCCGCGGGCGGCGAGCTTCGCCGCGCAGATCCTGTCGCCTTTGCGCCGCGACGGCCGCTCAGAAGCCTGACAGGAAGGCGGCGACGTTGGCGCCGAGCGCGTCCACCGCGTAGCCGCCCTCCATGACGACCAGGGTCGGCAGGCCCAGCGACGCGATCCGCCGGGCGACGGGGGCGTAGTCGGCCGTGTCGAGCGCGAACGAGCTGATCGGATCGCCGCTGAACGTGTCGGCGCCGAACGAGCAGACCAGGAGGCCGGCGCCGAAGTCGGCGATGGCCGCAAGGGCGCGGTCGAGCGCCGCTTCATAGTCCCGGATCGCCGTCCCGCGCGGCAGGGGCAGGTTGAGCGTCGTCCCCTCCCCTTCGCCGACGCCCGTCTCGTCGGCATGGCCCCAGAAGAAGGGGTAATCGGTGCGTGGATCGGCGTGGATCGAGGCGAAGAAGACATCGCCGCGGGCGAGGAAGATGTCCTGGGTGCCGTTGCCGTGATGATAGTCGACGTCGAGGATGGCGACCCGCCCCCGCCCCGCCGCCCGCGCGGCCTCGGCGGCGATCGCGGCGTTGTTGAGGTAGCAATAGCCGCCCAGATAGTCGGCGCCGGCGTGATGGCCGGGCGGGCGGCAGAGCGCGAAGCCGGCTCGATCCCCGGCGAGCACCGAGTCCAGCGCCGACAGCGCCGCCTGCGCGGACCAGTAAGCGCTCTCCCAGGTTCCCTCGGCGACCGGTGTCGAGGCGTCCATGCCGTAGCGGCCCAGGCGGGCGTCGATGCGGTCGAGAGCGAGCGGGCGGCGGCCGACGACCGGCCAGACATAGCCCGACGCGTCGCCCGGGCGGCCCGCCGCTTTCCAGTCGGCGAAGGCGGATTTGAGAAAGTCGAGATAGGGAAGCGGGTGGACCCGGAGCAAAGGGCCCTCGCCATGATCGGCGACGGGCTCGGTGGCCCGGAGCGCCTTCAGCATCGAATCGATCCGGCCGCCGTGCTCGGCAAAGGGGACGAAGGCGCCGTTGTGCAGCTCCTGCGCGGGCGCGTGGCGCCGCTGCCGCTCGTCCCAGAAGATCCGCATCAGCGCCGCAGGTCCCGGGGCAGCGTGGGTTCCGACAGGATCTTCGTCATCGCCGCCCAGCGCTCGGCCGGATCGGCGCCGGCACCCTCGACATAGGCGCGCGCCATGTCCTGGCCGAGGCCGTAATTGATCACATAGGAACGATATTGGTCGATGAAGGCGACCGACTTCTCGGCCCGTACCGGCGAGACCAGCTGGTATTTTCGGGTCAGCTCGACCGCCTGCGCCCGGGTGATGCGCCCGTCCAGATAGTCGG
>JAXDPG010000103.1:0-3541 GCA_034668485.1 Sphingomonadales bacterium | reverse complement strand
CTCGGTACCAGTCCCCGCCTCGAGACGGCGGTGATCCGCCCCGCAAAGCGCGCTTCCTCGAGGCTGACCGCCATGTCGACCATGGTGAGGCCGGTGCCGACCAGAAGCAGCTCGCCGCCGCCCGCCGCCGCCGCGGCGACCGCCGCCGCGCCTTCCGGGCTCCAGGGGTCGTCGATCGCCAGCGCTCCGAACGCCGCCGGCAGACGCGACGGGTAATTGCCTCCCGCGAGCACGGCCGCGCCGCAATCGATCCACTCGCCGGATTCGAGCCCGACCGCGCCGTGTGCCACCGCCACCGCCTCGCCCGCCACCCGGGTCACTCCGGGCGTGGCGTCGAGCAGGGCGGCGAGATAGCGGCGGAAGTCGCGGCGCGGCACGTAATCGTCCGGCCCGAAGCCCTCGCCCGCCGCCCATGAGGCGAAATGGTCCGGCTCGTCCGCCAGCGCGCTCATGTTGCGCGCGCGCACGTTGAGCAGATGGCCCGGCGAAATGGTGCCGTAGGCCGCCCCGGCGGCGAAGCGCCCGCTCTTCTCGATGAGGAATATCTCGGCCCCGGGCGCCGCCCGGGCGATCTCGACCGCCGCGATCGTCCCCGAATAACCCGCCCCGACGATCGCCACCCGCATTGACGCCCCTTAGCCGCAGGCGAAGGGGCCGTCACCCCGGCGAAGGCACGTCGCCCCGGCGAAGGCTGGGGCCCCGGCGTGTGAAGAAGAACGCCGCGCCTTCACACCCTGGGATGACGATTTTTTGATTCGCGCCCTTGCCCCCCACGCCTCCATCTCTCTATCCGGTGATTCCCATGGCGCGGTTCATTTTCATCACCGGCGGCGTGGTCTCATCGCTTGGCAAGGGCCTGATGGCCGCCGCCCTCGCCGCCCTGCTCCAGGCGCGCGGCTACAAGGTCCGGATCCGCAAGCTCGACCCCTATCTCAACGTCGATCCCGGCACGATGTCGCCCTACCAGCATGGCGAGGTCTACGTCACCGACGACGGCGCCGAGACCGATCTCGACCTCGGCCATTACGAGCGCTTCACCGGGGTCCCCGCCCGCCAGGCCGACAACGTCACCTCGGGCCGGATCTACCAGGGCATCATCGTCAGGGAGCGCCGCGGCGACTATCTCGGCGCCACCGTCCAGGTCGTCCCCCACGTCACCAACGCGATCAAGGAGTTCATCGCCGCCGACCTCGAGCCCGACCTAGATTTCCTGATCTGCGAGATAGGCGGCACCGTCGGCGACATCGAGAGCCTGCCCTTCATCGAGGCGATCCGCCAGTTCCGGAACGAGGTTGGCCGCGAGAACGCCGTCTCCATCCACACCACCCTCGTTCCCTACATCGCCGCCGCCGGCGAGCTCAAGACCAAGCCCACCCAGCACAGCGTCCGCGAGCTGACCAGCCTCGGCATCCAGCCCGAGATCCTCGTCTGCCGAACCGAGCATCCGCTCCCCGACTCGGACCGAGCCAAGATCGCCTTGTTCTGCAACGTCCGCAAGGAAGCGGTCATCCCCGCCTTGGACGCCAAGTCGATCTACGCCGTCCCCGCCCAGTATCACGAGGCCGGCCTCGACGCCGAGGTGCTGCGCGCCTTCGCCATCGAGGACGCCCCCGAGCCGCAAATTGAGCGCTGGGACGACGTCGTCGACCGCCTGTTCAACTGGGAGAGCGAGGTGACGATCGGCGTGGTCGGCAAATCTGTCGGCCTCCCCGACGCCTACAAGAGCCTGACCGAGGCGCTGGTCCACGGCGGCCTCGCCAACCGGGTGAAGGTCAGGATCTCCTGGCTCGACGCCGAATTGTTCGAGCACCCCGAAGCCGACATCCCCGCCCAGCTCGAACCGCTCCACGGCATCCTCGTCCCCGGCGGCTTCGGCGAGCGCGGCTCCGAGGGCAAGATCGCCAGCGTCCACTTCGCGAGGGAGCGCAAGGTCCCCTTCTTCGGCATCTGCCTCGGAATGCAGATGGCCTGCATCGAGGCCGCCCGGAACCTCGCCGGAATCGAGGGGGCGGCGAGCACCGAATTCGGCGAAGCCGAAGAGCCCGTCGTCGGCCTCATCACCGAATGGATGAGCAAGGAAGGCCTCCAGAAACGCGAAGCCGAAGGCGAGCTGGGGGGGACGATGCGGCTGGGCGCCTATGAAGCGAAGCTGGCCGGCAACAGCCACGTCCACGCCATCTACGGCGCCGACCGAATCAGCGAACGCCACCGCCACCGCTACGAGGTCAACATCCACTACAAGGCGGCGCTGGAGGCGGGCGGCCTCCTCTTCACCGGCATGAGCCCGGACGGGGCGCTGCCGGAGATCGTCGAGCGGCCGGACCATCCGTGGTTCGTGGGGGTGCAGTTCCATCCCGAGCTGAAATCGAAGCCGTTCGATCCGCATCCGCTTTTCGCCAGCTTCATCGAGGCGGCGGTGAAGCAGTCGCGACTGGTCTAGCGAGCTTCTTGAGGCTTGACTTTATACCCAAAGAGGGATAGACGACCGCCAGCGAGGCTTTGATGCGGGAGGTGCGTTGGATCGGCAGCAGTCGCGAGGATTTGATGGCGATGCCGCGCGAGGTCGTCACGGAGTTCGGCCACGGCCTCTATGTGGCTCAGATGGGCGATCACCCGGACGGGGCGAAGCCGCTGACCGGCTTCGGAGCGGCGGTCTTCGAGCTGATTGAGCGGCACGACGGCGACACTTACCGCGCCGTCTACACCTTGCGCCATGCCGACGCGATCTACGTCCTGCACTGCTTCCAGAAGAAATCGCCGCGGGGCAGCGAGCTCCCGAGGCCTGACAGGAATCTGATCGACCGGCGGCTGAAGGCGGCCCGGCAGGATGCTGAAGGAAGGCCAAAATGACGGTTGCGCATGTAACTCCGGCGGATGGCAACATCTTCGCCGATCTCGGGCTTCCCAATCCGGAGGAGCTCCAGATCAAGGCGCGGCTCGCGCTGGAGATCCAGCGGACGGTTCGCGACCTCGGCCTCACTCAGGAGGCCGCTGCGGCGAGGATGGGCATAACCCAGCCCAAGCTGTCCAACATTCTGCGCGGCCGCTTCGCCGGAGTCAGCGAGGACAAGCTGATGCGCTGCCTTGCCGGCCTCGGCCGCGACGTCACCATCCTCGTCGGCCGGAGGCACGAAGGCGCCGGCAAGATCGAGGTTCGGGAATATGCCTAGGGCGCGCGGCGCGCACCAGGTGAACGCTACCGCCACCGCTACGTGGTCGACATCCACTACAAGGGCGCGCTGGAGCAGGAGGGCCTCCTCTTCACCGGCATGAGCCCAGCCTGCCCCGGACCGGATCCGGGGGGGCTCCCGGAGATCGTGGAGCGGCCGGATCATCCGTGGTTCGTGGGCGTGCAGTTCCATCCGGAGCTGAAGTCGAAGCCGTTCGACCCGCATCCGTTGTTTGCGAGCTTCATTGAGGCGGCGGTTAAGCAGAGCAGGTTGGTCTAGTCGCAGCGCCGGTTGATTACTCCGCACCAACCCCCAATCTCGCGGGCCAAGCGCAGATGGGACCGATCAATGCCGACGATTTCAGGAATGGA
>JAXDPG010000102.1:0-3519 GCA_034668485.1 Sphingomonadales bacterium | reverse complement strand
CCCGTCCTCGCCGCCATGAGGCGCGACGGCGAGGCCTGAGAGCGGGCCCGGCCACCGCGCCTCGACGGTCCGCGCCATCGGCACCGCGGCCTTGCCCAAAGCGAGCAGGATCGTTCGCCCCGGCGGCGGCGCCGGCAGATGCGGCGGCAGCACGCGCGCCGGCAGGCACGCCTCCAGGCCGGCCCGCCAGATCGACTCCAGTTGCTCGCGCGACATGGCCTTCGCTTGGCGCTTCGCAGGCGCGTCTTCAAGCGCTAGGCTCGCCGGCGTGAGACGCGCCCTCCGCATCGTTTCCCGCGTCGCGGGCGCTCTGCTCGCAATCCCGTTCCTCTATTTCCTCGCCGCGCTGATCCTCGGGACAATTCCCGCCAATCGAGGCTGGCACGAAGCGAAGCAAGGGGTTCGGATCTTCGTTCGCACCAACGGCGTCCACACCTGGATCCTGGTGCCCAAGGTGACTGCGGAGATGGACTGGCGCCCGCTCGTCCCCGGCGAGCATCTCAGGGATCCGCGCTGGGGCGAGGGCGATTACGACGCTCTCGGCTACGGCAACCGCACCTTCTATTTGGAGACTCCGACCTGGGGCGACCTCAGCATGAAGAACGCCTTCCTCGCCGCTTTCGGGCGGGGACCAAGCCTGATGCACGCCGACCATGACGATCACCCGCGGCCGACCGACTATCAGCGTCCGATCACGCTCAGCCACGAGGAATATCGCCGGCTGGTCGCCTTCGCCCGCGGCAGCTTCCGATATGACGCGGCGGGCCGGACGATCCCGCTCCTCGGCCGGGGCTATGGCGGCTCGGACATGTTCTACGAGGCGGTCGGGCCGTACAGCGCGGTCTACACCTGCAACAGCTGGACCGGCCGGGCGCTGCGCCGTGCCGGGGTCAGGGTCGGAATCTGGACGCCGCTCTCCCAGAGCATCATGTGGCGATTGGAGTGACAGTCACTTTTTTCCGCACCCCGGACGACGAACTTGCACCGCCGTGCGGAAAAGTGACTGTCCCCATTCCCGCCGCTGCGTTAGAGGGACGGCAACTCAAACCAAAGGGGGCCCAAGATGGCGAAGATACTCGGCAACTTCCATTTGGCGCTGCTGATCGGCCTGGTGCTGCTCGTCGCGGCGATGTTCGGGCTGCACGGCGACCTGCTGTCCAGCGGCAATTATCCCTGGCCGCAATGGCTCCGCTACGTCCACATCTTCGCGGGCATATTGTGGATCGGCCTGCTCTACTATTTCAACTTCGTTCAGATCCCGACCATGCCGAAGGTACCGGCCGAGCTGAAGCCCGGCGTCAGCAAATATATCGCTCCGGCCGCCTTGTTCTGGTTCCGCTGGGCGGCACTGGCCACCGTGATCCTCGGCCTTCTCGTCGCCGAGACGCAGGTGGCCGGCTATAGCGGCCGCGCGCTCACGCTGAGCGACGGCTACCGGACGATCGGCATCGGCATGTGGCTCGGCATCATCATGGCCGCCAACGTCTGGTTCGTCATCTGGCCGAACCAGAAGCGCGCGCTCGGCATCGTCGCTGCCGAGGATGCGGCCAAGGCCCGCTCCGCGAGCGTGGCGATGATGGCCAGCCGCATCAACCTCATTCTGTCGATCCCGATGCTCTACTGCATGGTGGGTGCAGCGCACGTCCGCATGTGAACGAAGCCGCCGCGACATGACGAAAGGCTGGTCCTTCTCGATCGACCGCGGCGGCACCTTCACCGACATCGTCGCCCGATCGCCCGACGGGCGGCTGCACGTCGCCAAATTGCTCTCCGACAATCCCGAGCGATATGAGGACGCCGCCGTCGAGGGCATAAGGCGGCTGACGGCGGCGCAAGGGCACTCCGCCGCGGGCCTCACCGTCAAGATGGGCACCACCGTCGCCACCAACGCCTTGCTCGAGCGCAAGGGCGAGAAGCTCGTCCTCGCCATCACCGCCGGCTTCGGCGACGCGCTCAGGATCGGCTATCAGGCGAGGCCCGACATCTTCGCTCGGCGGATCGTCCTGCCCGAAGCGCTGTACGACGAGGTGATCGAGATCGACGAGCGCGTTACCGCCGAAGGGGAGGTGCTGCGTCCGCTCGACCTCGCGGCGGCCCGGGCCTCGCTGACAAACGCCTATGGGGCGGGCTATCGGGCGATCGCGGTCGTGCTGATGCACGGCTGGCGGTGGACGGAGCATGAGGCGGCGCTAGCCGCGCTGGCGGCGGAGATCGGCTTCACCCAGGTGTCGGCGAGCCACCGTGTCGGGCCGCTGATCAAGCTCATTGGCCGCGGCGACACCACCGTCGTCGACGCCTATCTGTCGCCGGTGCTTCGACGCTATGTCGACCGGGTGGTGGCGGCGCTCGGCCGCGACTCGCGCCTGCTCTTCATGCAATCGTCGGGCGGCCTCACCGACGCCGCGGCCTTCCAGGGCAAGGACGCGATCCTCTCCGGGCCGGCCGGCGGCATCGTCGGCATGGCGAGGACGGCCGGGGAAGCGGGGTTCGACCGCGTGATCGGCTTCGACATGGGCGGCACGTCGACCGACGTCTCCCATTATGCCGGCAGCTATGAGCGGACCAACGAGACGGTCGTCGCGGGGGTGCGCGTACGGGCGCCTATGCTGGAGATCCATACGGTGGCGGCGGGCGGCGGCTCGGTCTGCCATTATGACGGCGCGCGCTTCCGCGTCGGGCCGGACAGCGCCGGCGCCGTTCCGGGCCCCGCCTGCTACCGCCGCGGCGGTCCGCTCACCATCACCGACTGCAACGTCGTCCTCGGCAAGATCAGGCCCGAGCATTTCCCGAATGTCTTCGGTCCGGGCGGCGACCAGCCGATCGACGCGGCGGCGTCGCTGGCGCGCTGCGAGGCGATCGCCGGCAAGGCGGGCATGTCGGCCCGCGAGGCGGCGGCGGGGTTCGTGCGGATCGCGGTCGACAATATGGCGAGCGCGATCAAGCGCATCTCGATCGCCCGGGGCCACGACGTCACCCGCTATACGCTGCAATGCTTCGGCGGGGCGGGGGGACAGCATGCGTGCCTCGTCGCCGACGCGCTCGGCATGGACCGGGTGATGATCCACCCGCTCGCCGGAGTGCTCAGCGCTTATGGGATGGGGCTGGCGGACATGGTCGAGCTGAGGCAGCGCAGCGTGGGCGGCGAGGCGCTGGACGATGTTCTGGCCGGGCTTGGCACCGAGGCGGAGGCCGCGCTGAGGGCGCAGGGGGTGGAGTCTGTGGCGCTGAAGCGGCGGGCGGCGCTGAGATACGAGGGGAGCGATACCAGCCTCGAAGTGGAGGCCGGGACGTTCGAGGACATGCGCGACGCGTTCGAGGAGGCGCACCGGACGCGGTTCGGGTTCTTGTCGCCGGAAACAGCGGTAGTGGTCGAGACGGCCATCGTCGAGGCCTCTGCCTCCCCATCGCCAGATGGGGAGGGGGACCAGGCGCAGCCTGGTGGAGGGGTGGTCAAACGAGGCCTCGTCAGGTCACCCCTCCACCACCCTTCGGGTGGTCCCCCTCCCCATGCTGCGCATG
>JAXDPG010000101.1:0-11750 GCA_034668485.1 Sphingomonadales bacterium | reverse complement strand
CACCGCGCCGACGAGTGCGACGAACGCTGGGAAGGCCGCCTGCGAGGTCCCGCTCGTGCCGCCGCCGGGGCTGGCGAGATAGAGGCCGCAGACCTGCACGATGACGGCAATCAGCGACACGATCAGGGCCGTGCGGGCCCAGCGCCGCCGCGTCAGCAGCAGCACCGCGCCGAGCAGCCCGACCCATACCGCCACCGCGAAGGCGGCGGTGGCCCAGACCGGCATGACGTCGTCCGAAGCGCGTACCTGCGTCAGATAGGCGTAGCACCCCATCGCCTCCCATAGCAGGGCCACCACCGCCACGACCCAGAACCACATCGGCACCGGCGCTTCGCGAACATCCTCCATGCCACCCCCCCCTTTGTTGCGGAGGCGGAATGTACTCCTATCGAGAGCGGCGCTCAAGTTGCCTCCCCGTCCTACGGACGGGGAGGGGGACCACCCGAAGGGTGGTGGAGGGGCGACTGGAACAGGCCTGAGCACGCTACCCCTCCACCACCCTACGGGTGGTCCCCCTCCCCATCTCTCGATGGGGAGGAAAGCTTGCCCACCGCCCACTGCGCCGCTTCCGCCACCACCGGATCCTCGTCGCGGGTGAGCCGCTCCAGCGCCGGCACCAGCTCCGTCCGGCCGCTGTTGCCGGCGGCGATGGCGGCGTTGCGGACCATCCGCTTCCGGCCGATGCGCTTGATCGGCGAGCCGGCGAAGACCTGGCGGAAGCCCGCATCGTCGAGGTCTAGCAGGTCGGCCAGAGCCGGCGCGGCGAGCTCGGCGCGGGGGACGAAGGCCTGGTGGCGGCGCGCCGTGTCGGCGAAGCGGTTCCACGGGCAGACGGCGAGGCAGTCGTCGCAGCCATAGATGCGATTGCCGATGGCGACCCGGAACTCCTCCGGGATCGGCCCCTTATGCTCGATCGTGAGGTAGGAGATGCAGCGCCGCGCATCGAGCCGGTAGGGTGCCGGGAAGGCGTTCGTCGGACAGACGTCGAGGCAGGCGCGGCAGCTGCCGCAATGCATGGCATGGGGCGCCGGCGTCTCCTCGAGCTCGAGCGTCGTGTAGATCGCTCCGAGGAACAGCCAGCTGCCGTCCCGCCGGCTGACGAGGTTGCTATGCTTGCCCTGCCAGCCGAGCCCCGCCGCCTCGGCCAGCGGCTTCTCCATCACCGGCGCGGTGTCGACGAACACCTTCAATTCGCAGCCCGCCTCGTCGACCAGCCACCGCGCGAGCGCCTTCAGGGCCTTCTTGACGACGTCGTGATAGTCCGCCCCCTGCGCGTAGACCGAGATCCGCCCCAGATCGGGCCGCTCGGCCAGCGCCAGCGGGTCGCCGGCGGGGGCGTAGCTCATGCCGAGCGAGATCACCGAGCGCACGTCCGGCCACAGGGCCGCCGGGGACGCGCGCCGCTCCGCCGTCTCCTCCATCCAGATCATGTCGCCATGCGCGCCCGAAGCGATCCATTCGCGCAATCGGGCGCCGCTTTCGGGCGCGCAGTCGGCGCGGGCGAAGCCCGTGGCGGCGAAACCGAGCTCTTCCGCCTTCTCGCGCAGCCTGTCGGCCAGCTTCGGCTTGCCTAAGATCATCATCGCTCGCTACCACGCTCCGGCAGCAGGGGACACCGGTGGCAAGCGGCTTAGCTATTGAGGCGAAAGGTCTCTTCAAGGCCTTCGACGGCAAGACGGCGGTCGACGGCGTCGACCTCGCCGTGCCCGAAGGCAGCATCTACGGGATTCTCGGCCCCAACGGGGCGGGCAAGACGACGACCTTGCGGATGCTGCTCGGCATCATCGATCCGGACCGCGGCGAACGCTCGCTGCTCGGCCGCGCCCGGCCGCTGGAGGCCGCCGGGCTGGTCGGCTACCTGCCCGAGGAGCGCGGCCTCTATCCGGCGATGACGGCGCGCGAGGCGGTCGCCTTCATGGGCGCCCTGCGCGGCCTTCCGCTCAAGCTCGGTCGGGCGCGCGCCGAGGCGATGCTCAAGGAGAACGGCCTCGCCGACTATGTCGACAAGCCGATCCGGAGCCTGTCCAAGGGCATGGCCCAGACGGTCCAGCTGCTCGGCACCATCGTCCACCGCCCGAAGCTGATCGTTCTCGACGAGCCTTTCTCCGGCCTCGACGCGATCAACCAGGGCCGGCTCGAGCATCTCATCCGCGACGAGGCGGCGGCGGGAGCGACGATCATCTTCTCGACCCACGTCATCGCCCATGCCGAGCGGCTGTGCGAGCGGATCGCGATCATCGCCGGCGGCAAGGTCCGCTTCGAAGGCCGGGTCGCCGAGGCGCGCGACCGCCTCCGCCCGCAGGTCCGCCTCCGCACCCGGGTCGCCGACGGCCCGTGGCGCGGCGCGCTTCCGCCGGATGCGCACAGCGAGCAGGGGCTGTGGTCGTTCGAGCTGCCGCGCGCCGGCATCGAGCCGCTGCTCGAGGCGCTGATCGACGGCGGCGCCGGCATCGAGGAATTGTCGATCGAGCGGCCGGGCCTGCACGACGCCTTCGTCGCCATTGCCGGCGAGCAGGCGGCGCGCGAGCTCGCCGAGAGCGCGGTGGGGGAAGAGGGCCGATGATCGGGTTCATTCACTCGGCCTGGGTCATCGCCCGCCGCGATTTCGTCGCCACCGTCTGGTCGCGCACCTTCCTCTTCTTCCTGCTCGGGCCGCTGCTGATCATCGGCATGTCGTTCCTGTTCGGAAGCATGAGCGAGAGGATGGCCCGCCAGGACGTCCACGCCCGGATCGCGGTCGTCGCCGCCGAGGCCGATTTCCAGGCGCTCGCCGACGCCCGCGCGCGGCTCGACCCAGCCTTCGGCGAGCGGCGCCTGCCCGATCTGGTCCGCGAGGCGCCCGGCGAAGATCGGGCTCGCCAGGTGCGGACCATCCTTGCTAGCCGCGGCAAGCGCATCCTCGCGGTGCTTACCGGCACGCTCGACCAGCCCACGCTCACCGGCGCGATCAGCGGCGAGGGCGGAGTCAGCCGGCAGGTCGGACTGATCCTCGACGAGGCGCGCCAGCAGCGCGCGCTCGCCGCCGCCGGCCGCCCCGCCCCGCCCGCCCCGTTGCGGATCGTCGAGGTCGACCGGTCCGAAGGCGCTCTGGCCGCGACCCGGGCGATCACCGCCCGCGCCGGCCAGCTCATGCTGTTCATGCTGACGGTGCTTCTCGCCGGCATGCTGCTTTCGAACCTGCTCGAGGAGAAATCGAACAAGATCATCGAGGTCCTCGCCGCCGCTCTGCCGATCGACGCCATCTTCATCGGCAAGCTTGGCTCGATGCTCGCGGTCTCGCTGGTCGGCATCGCGGTCTGGGTCGGCGGCGCGCTGGTCGGTCTCGCATTCGTGCCGAGCCAGGGCGGTGGCCTGCCGGCGCCGGCGGTCGGCTGGCCGCTCTTCGTCCTGTTCGTCCTCCTCTATTACGCCGCCAATTACCTGCTGCTCGGCGCCCTCTTCCTCGGCATCGGAAGCCAGGCCAGCTCGGTGCGCGAGGTCCAGACGCTGTCGATGCCGGTCACGGTCGGCCAGATGCTGATCTTCCTGTTCGCCTCGTTCGCGGTCGGCGCCTTCAACAGCCCGCTCGGCATCGCCGCGGCCGTCTTCCCGTTCAGCTCACCGCTCACCATGGTCGCCCGCGCCGCCCAGACGCCGGAGCTTTGGCCGCACGCCTTGGCGCTGGCGTGGCAGGCCTTGTGGGTATGGCTGACGGTGTCGCTGGGCGCGCGGCTGTTCCGAAGGAACGTGCTGAAGTCCGGCGGCGGCTCGAGGGGGATGCTGCGGCGCAAGAGGCGGGTTTAGCTCCTCCCCGTTCCGGGCAGGAGCAATTTACTCCGGTGCAGGCCCGACCTGCTGCCAGAGCTCGACCTTGATTCCGTCGCAATCGAGGATCCAGGCGAACTTGCCATATTCCTCGTCCTGGCGGCCGAGGATCTCGATCCCCTTCGCTTCCAGCTCCGCGGTCATCGCATCGAGGTCGTCGACCCGCAGGTTGATCATGAAGCCCTTTTCGCTCGGCGCGAAATAGTCGCTGGTCGCCTTGAACGGCGACAGCACGGTATAGCCCTCCGGATCGCCGGCGAACGGGAAGGTCGCGCCCCATTCGCCGCCGACTCCGAGCGTCTCCTTGTACCAGCGCGCCGTCGCCTCCGAATCCTCCACTTTGTAGAAGAGGCCGCCCAATCCCGTCACCTTAGCCATAGATCGCCTCCGCTGCTTCCTTGAGGGCCTTCATCGCCAGCCGGTACGGGAAGGGCCCGTGACTGATCCGGGCCACGCCCGCCGCCGTGACTTGCGAAGCGCCCGGCGCACCGGGAAAGGCCATGAAATTGACCGGCAGCGGCGAGGCCGCGCAGATCCGTGCGAGCAGGTCGAGGTCGATCAGGCCCGGGACGAAGAAGCCGCTCGCCCCGGCCGCGGCATAGGCCCGCGCCCGTTCCAGCGCCTCGTCGACCTTGGCGCCATCATGGGCCTCAGCCTTCGCCTTGAGGAAGATATCGGTGCGCGCGTTGATGAAGAAATCCGGACCGACCGCCTGGCGCGCCGAGCGAATCCGGGCGGCCTGGGCCTCGACGGAATGCAGCCCCTCGCCGCCGATGACCTGGTCCTCGAAATTGCAGCCTATGGCCCCGGTCTCCGCCAGCCTGGCCATGTTGGCGGCGACCCCTTCGGCCCGGACCGCATAGGCGCCCTCGAAATCGATCGTGACCGGCAACTCGACCGCCGACGCCACCCGCGCCGCATTGGCGAGCGCGAGGCCGAGCGGCAGCGCCTCGGCGTCGTGCAGGCCGTGGGCGTAGGCGACCGAGGCGCTGCCGGTGGCGATCGCCCTGGCGCCCGCCTCGGCCACGACCTTGGCGCTGCCCGCGTCCCAGGCATTGTAGAGGACGAGCGGATCGCCCGGCCGGTGGAGCGCGGCGAACGCCCGCGCCTTGTCGCTCGATGTCGCCATGCGTCCGGTTGTAGGCCGGACGCGCCGGCGGAGTCTATTGGCTCACCCGCCGCGAGCTGACGATGCGGTTGGCGCTGTCGGTGACCACTTCGAGCAATTGCCCGGCCCGGTCGCGAACGGTGCGGACCGTCTGGCCGGCGCCGTTCACCGTCTGCGACACCGCGGTCAGGCCCGAGGCGGCGAGGTTGAGCAGCTGGCCATTCCTCAGCGCGGTGCCGGCGATGCCGCCGACGGTCCCGACCGTGTTGTTGGCGACCCCGCCGACCGTGTTGACCGTATTGTCGACGGTGGAGAGCAATTGCGTGACGAGCTGCGGGTTGTTGTCGAGAGTCTGCAGCGTCCGCTCGATGATCGCCCGGACATTGTCGAGCCTCACGACCAGGGTTGCCGTCGCCTGGACGCCCTTGATGTCGAGCTTGACCTTGTCGATGCTGGCGTCCGCCCCGGCGGTCAGCTTGAGCAGGTTGGCCAGCCGGGCGTCGAGCGCGATATGGACCTGGAGGTTGTCGACCTCGAGCGTGATCTGCTCGACCGACAGATTGGGGACGTCGAGGATGACGTCGGCCTGCTCGGAGCCTTGCGACACCTGCTGGGCGAGCGCGGTCGACTGCGGCCACTGCGACGGGGCCCCTCGACGGTCCTGGCGGTCCTGGGCGGCGGCGGGCGAGGCGGCGACGGCGATGGCGGCGGCGGCCGCGAGCAACGGATAGAGACGCATGGAACACTCCCTGTTGACGGGAGCGCAACGTTACTGGGGCGTCCCGGTTTCCGCCTCGACCCGATTTTGCGCGGGGTCGCTGACCGAGGCTTCGGCGTGGATGTCGATCGTGACGTTGCGAAGCTGCGCCCGCCCCTGCGTCTTGGGGTCGACCCGAGCCTCGACCCGGTTGCCCGGACCTTCGCCTTGCACCTCGAGCCGGGCCTCGCCCTTCTGCTCGATCCGCACCGATTTGGCGCGGGCATGGAGGTTGAGCTCGATGTCGGGCGCCTGGGTCGAGGCCGCCTGGAGGAGGAGCAGGAAGGTCACCATCGCATTGTCTGCCTGGCCGAGGTCGCGCGGGGACTCAACCGCCGAGACGCGGTCGGGTTCAAAAACCGGTCGCTCCGACGAAGCGCGAGAAATAGCCTCTGCCCCGCCCCCATCGTCGCCCTTATAGACGCGACCAATGGAGTCCCCCTCTCCCCAGGACGAGCTCGACCGGGCGATTTCCCAATATCGTCTGCAAAGATATGGCGACGCCCGGTCTTCGCTGCAGGCCTTGCTGTCGCGCGACCCGGGGAACGTGACGGCCTGGAACGTCCTTGCCTATCTGGAGGGGGACCTTGGGGAAGCCGCCGCCGCTGCCGCCGCTTTCGATCGCGCCCTGGCGCTTCGGCCGGACGATCCCACCGCGCTCAAGGGAAGGGCGCGAATCGCCCTCGAGCGGGCGGAGAGCGACGTTCTTCGCCGTTACGCCGCCGCGCTCGGCGCTTCCCCCGGCGATCCGCACCTGATCCTGGAAAGGACCGAAGCCCGGATCGCGGCGGGCGATAGGGAGGCGATCGAGGAATTCGCCGAGGTCGCCCGCCGGCTGCCTTCATGGGACGAGGGCCAGATCGCGCTCGGCCGGATGCTGTGGGAGACCCGGCAGGACGAGGGCTTTGCCGATCACGTCCGGCGGCTGCTTCGCCGCGACCCGGAACGCTTCGACCTTTGGCGCCAATATGTCGAACTCCTTGCCGGTTGCGGCCTCTACGAGTCTGCGGCGGAGGCCGCCCGCGCGGCCGCGGGCGGGGGCGATTCGTTCAGGCTCCTCGAAGCCGTTCATGCCGGCCGGGCAGGCGACGTCGAGCGGGCCGGCGCGCTCTTCGCTTCGCTCCCGCCGCAATTTCCGGGCCGGGCGCTTCATGAAAGCGTCCACCATATCCGCCGGCAGGAACTGGACCTCGCCCTCGCCGGCATCGAGACGGCGCTCGCCGAGAATCCGTCCGACATCGGCGGCTGGGCGGTCGCCGAGCTCATCTACCGCAAGCTCGGCGACCCCCGCTCGGCCTGGCTGTCCGGGCAGGACGGGCTGGTCGCGACGTTCGAGCTTGAGCTCGCCCCCGAGCGCTTCGCCGCGATCAAGTCGCTCCTCCACCTGTTGCACCGCACCGGCGTCCAGATGGTCGACCAGAGCGTTCGCTCCGGCACGCAGACGCGCTGGCGCCTGTTCGACCGGCCCGAGCCCGAGCTTGCCGAGCTAAGGCGCGCGATCGAGGCGGCGCTGGGCGACTATGTGGCGGCGCTTCCTCCCGCGGACGCCCGCCATCCTTTGCTTCGCCACCGCGACTCGCCGCTGGCGATCACCGGCAGCTGGTCGGTGCGGCTGGCGGCGGAGGGCTATCATGTCAGCCACATCCACCCCAAAGGCCTGATCAGCTCGGCCTGCTGGTTCGAGGTGCCGGGCCCGGCCGTGCCGGCGGGCGAGGGCGCGCTGGAGCTGGGCCGCCCGCCGCCCGACCTGAAGCTGGATATGGAGCCGCTGCACGTGATCGCGCCTCGCCCCGGGCGCCTCGTCCTCTTCCCGAGCTATCTCCACCACGGCACGACGCCCTTCACCGCCGGGGACCGCCTGTCGGTCGCCTTCGACGTCAACCGCCATCCGCTCGCCTGAGGCCGACGGTGCCCGCGGGCTCACTGGACGAACCGGGACCGGGCTATGAGATCGTCGGCTAGGACTGGCAACTGGCGCACTCGATCTGGGGTCTGCGAACTTGGCCCATGTGCTGTTCGACGGGCAAATCGAATAGAGTCCAGAAAGACATCTTTTCATTCAGAGTATTTTACGCTATCTTTGGCGACTCAATTCATCACTTCGAGGTCAGGTGATGGGGAGAGCTATTTTCCTTCTGCTGCTTGCAGTCGTGATTTCGTCCTGTGACAGTGGCCCGCGGCACGGCGAGCCAAGCGGCCCGCCCGTGACGGTGGCCGGCACCGATGTCAATCTCGGGGAACCGACGCCACAGGGCCCCAGCTGCAGCGACCAGATCGCTGCCTGGCAGGTACAGTTGGCCGACCATCGCGCGGGTGAGGATCGCCGGCAGAAAAGTTGTAGCGACCTTGCGGCGCGTCAGCTCGCAGTTAACGACCGCTATCGCAGCCTGCGCAACGAATGGGCCTTCACGGCCTCCCAAATAGAGATTTGCATGCACAAGGGCAGCGAAGAGGAACGCAAGAGCTGCGTTGAGGGGCTATGCGGCTTTATCGCCTTGGGCGGCTATCGCTGCTCCGACCTGACCACGCCGTTGAGCTCGATAGTCGACGAGCAGGATCAAATCTACACCGAAGGGCGGCAGCTATGCTGCACTGCGGTTCTCCACAGCGAGGTTCAGCAGGCGCTTGCCTATTCGGAGCCCGAGGCCCCCCAATGCACTCTGCCGCGGCCGCCCCCGGCGCCGAGCTGCGCCGCGGGAACGGGGACGGCCGCCGAGTACCTTGCCGGCAACGGGATGTAGAGACGCTCTCCTCGATCAGTGGACGAACCGCGCCACCACGTCGCGATAGCTGCGCGACACCTTCACCTGGCTTCCGCTCTCCAGCACGAGGAAGCATTCGCCGTTGGTGTGCGGCTTGACCTGCCTCACCTGGTCGAGGTTGACGATGCAGCTCCGGTGAACGCGCTGGAAGCGGCGCGGGTCGAGGCGTTTCTCGAGGTCCTTCATCGTTTCCCTGAGGATGAGCGTGTTGTCGCCGGTGTAGATGCACATGTAATCGCCGGCGGCGTCGATCTTCTCGATCGAATCGACGTCGACCCGGAAGATCTGGCCGCGGTCCTTGATGTTGATGAGCTTCTCGTAGCGGTTCGACGCGTGGGCGTCGTCGAACTGACCCCCGGCCTGGTCGATTGCGTCCGGCGCGACCTCGGCGAGCACTTCCTTCAATTTCTCCGCCTCCTCGACGCCGCGTTTCTCCTGTAGCCGCAGCCGGACCCGGTCGAGCGTGTCGGCGAGGCGGTCCTCCTCGACCGGCTTCATCAGATAGTCGACCGCCTGCGCTTCGAAGGCCCGGATGGCGTGGTCGGAATAAGCCGTGACGAAGACGAACAGCGGCGGCTCCACCTCCATCAGCCCCTGGATCACCGAGAATCCGTCGAAGCCGGGCATCTGGATGTCGAGGAAGACGAGATCGGGCTTGTTGGTCTTGATCGCGCGGATCGCCTCGCGGCCGTTCGAGCAGGTCTCGACGATCTCGACGTCGTCATGCTTGTCCAGGCGCAATTGCAGGCCCTGGATGGCCAAAGGCTCGTCGTCCACGAGAATCGTGCGGATCGTCATTTCGGCTCCTCGATCGGTTCGAGCTGGTAGGGGATTTCGATGGTAACGCGGAAGCCCCCCTTTGTGTTCGATTCAGTCTCGAAACGATGGTCCGCGCCATAGGCTTGCGCCAGACGGTCCCGAAAGTTCGCCAGTCCGACGCCGGTCGACTGCTGCGCCTTGACCCAATGGTCCTCGGCGCCCGGGCCGGTGTCGCGGACGGTGAGGACCACCCGGTCGATGTTGAGGCGCGCCGAAATCTCGATGTCGGCGCCTTCCTCCTGCGGGGTCACCGCATATTTGATCGCATTCTCGACCAAAGGCTGGAGCAGCAGCGACGGCAGCCGAGCCCGAGCCACATTCTGGTCGATGTCGAAGCGGGGCCGGAGGCGCTCCTCGAAGCGCATCTTCTCGATCTCGAGGTAGAGCTTCAGGGTCTCCACCTCCTGCGCCACCGTGACGTGCCCGGTCGGCTCGTTGACCAGAGTGTAGCGCAGGAAGGAGGAGAGCCGCGACAGCATCGCGTTGGCGCGGTCGGTCTGCTTCAGAAGCACCAGGGTCGAGATCGAATTGAGGGTGTTGAACAGGAAATGCGGGTTGAGCTGGTAGCGAAGCATCGCCAGCTGCGCCGAGCTCGCCTGGTGCTCGAGCCGAAGCAGCCGGTCGCTCTGCTCCTCCAGCAGGAGGTAGTAGTTGATGCTGTAATAGAGCGCCGACCAGGCGACCAGCAGGGTCACGGTGAGGATGATCGAGCCGAAGAATTGCAGCCCTTCCGGCGTGATTCCCGGCCTGACGAAGGTGGCGTGGCTCCACGTCTCGATCGCCGAAAAGGCCGCCGACGCGATCATCACCAGCACGATCGAGGTCACCCAGGTGATGATCGGCCGCATCTTGATCAGCCGCCGGTAGGCCGAAGACATCAGGAGGGTGATCGAATAGCCGGTGGCGGTCAGAAGGGTGATGTGGATGACGAGGCTGAAGCCGAAATTGTTGGCGATCCCCGACAGCGTCCTCAGGAAGAAATAGCCGGCCCACCCCGCCGACTGCAGGATCCAGAAGGCGCGGTTCTTGTCCTCGAAGAAAGGCTGCTGCTGGAGCCGGAAGGGCTTCCAGCCCGCGGCCTCGCGGGAAGCACCATTCGCCTGGACTGCGCTAGTGGACACCGTCGGCCGTCTTAGCGGGAAGAATGAGGATCGACCAGTCGCCCTCGTCGGCCACCCATTTCGCCATGGCGCGGCGCACTTCCTCCGGCGTCAGGCTCTTGTAATCGGCGAGATAGGTGCGGGTGTAATCGATCAGCCACGGCTGGCGCGACCAATCCTCCATCGTCCCGGCCCAATAGGCGTTGGTCTTCAATCGCCGCTCGATCCCGCTCACCACCGGATTGATCGCGCGCTGCCATTCGTCCGCGGAGGCGGGACGGGCGGCGAGGTCGGCGACGATCTCCCGGCCCAGCTTGAAGAACAGGTCGGCGCGCTCGGGGCGTATCTCCGAGCCGGCGAAGAGCAGGCCCCAGCCGGGGAAATCGAACGAGGACTGGACGGTGGCGGCCGGCGAATAGCTGGCCCCCTCGCTGTCCCTCAGCCGCTCGATCAGCCGGGCCCCGGCGAGGTTGGCCGCGACGGAGAGCGCCCGCCGTTCGCGGCGATGGTCGGGTCCGCCGAAGGTGGTCCAGCCGAGCGCGGCATAGGCCTGGGTCGGATCGCCCTGGTGGGTGAAGCGGATCGGCTCCTTCGAGGCGGGCGGCGGCCGTACCGCGAGCGATGCCGCCGGCGGCGGCGCATCGGGGCGCCTCGGCAGCGCCGCCACCGTCTTCAGCATCGCCGCCACCGCCGTGTCGAGGTCGACGTCGCCGACGATCACCGCCTCGACCGGCCCCTGGGCGAGCAAGGGCGTCATGAACGCCTCGAAATCGGCCGCGCCGATCCGCTCGATCTCGGCCTTGTCGAAGGGCTGCCAGCGCGGATCGCCGCCGCGCGCGACCGCTCCGAACTCGCGGCCCATGCGCGACGAAGCGGAGGAGAAAGCGAGCTCGTAATTTTCGAGCGCCGCGGTCCTCGAGCGCTGGAACAGGGCGGCGTCGAAATGCGGCGCGACGATCTTGGTGGCGAGCAGCCGCAGCTGGTCGCCCAGCTCTTCGGCCCTGGTGACTCCGCTGAGCTCGAGCGCGTCCTCGGCGATGCCGAAGCTCATCGACATCCGCCGGCCGGTCAGAAGCCGCTCGAGCCCGTCGAGGTCGAACGGTCCGACACCGGTCGAGCCGAGCAAAGGCGCCAGCCAGGCCAGCGACTTGCGGCCGGCGGGCAGGCCGGCCATGCCGTGGCCGAAGCGCAGGGTGACGTTGACGTTGCCCTTCTCGAAATCGGTCTGCTTGAAGACGAGGCTGGAGCCGTTGGCGAAGCGGACGATGGTCGCGTCGAGATCGGCGATCCGCTGGCGGGACACTTCGCGGCCCGGCGGGCCGAGCGGCGGCAGATCGTCCAGGCTCACCCGCCTTTCCGCCTGGCGTGCGGCGGGGGCCGCGGCCTCGGCGGCGGCGAGC
>JAXDPG010000100.1:0-3381 GCA_034668485.1 Sphingomonadales bacterium | reverse complement strand
CGGCGGGGAGCATGAGCAGCTCATGCTCGATCATGTGCATCGCGAAGCTCGCCTCGCCAGCCTCGTGCAGCGGCGAGACCAGGGCCGCCGCCAGCGTCAGCCAGCCGGCGGCGAACAGCAGGGCGCCCCGGCGCAGGGCCGGCCTTCCCTGGTCCGAACGCCGCCACAGCCGGGCGAAGCCGGCGGCGTAGAGCAGGGCCGAGACGAGCAGTGGGCCCGTCACCCAAAGCGAGAGCGTCCAGCCGCCATGGCTTTCGCCGGCATGGGCCAGCGCCGGCGCCGGCAGGAGCAGGATCGGGAAGAGGAAGGCGAGGCGCCTCATGAGAAGCAGCTCGGGACGATGAAGGCCGCCACCGTCTGGTAGACGATCGCCAGCGCGAGCAGGGCGGCCACGAGCATTCCGACCAGGGCGATGAAGTCGCGCCCCTCCGCCTCCGACTCCCGCCCCTTCCAGACGCGATGCGACATCAGCCCGCCGGCGAGGGCGACGGCGAGCGCGACGAGGCCGATCAGGCCCGTTGCCACCGCTCCGTTGGCGGCGCAGTTCGAGAAGCTGAGGTCGCTTCCGAGCTGCTGCGAGCCGAACCAGGCGACCGCGCCGAGCGCCATCGCCGCCCAGGCGAATGCGAGGGAGCGCCGCCGGCTCACGAGGTCAGCCTCGGCAGCCAGTAGATGACGAAGTACATTGGCAGCCAGCAGACCCAGACGAAGCGCCAGTACATGGCGTTCTCGGCGACGTCGACGAAGCGCCGCGCCTCGGCTCCGTGGCGGGTGAACATGAGCCCGGTCAGGACCAGGGTGTCGCCGGCGTCGGTGGCGATGTGGGTCGTGTGGAGGAAGAGGAGGGCCCACAGGATCGAGCCATAGGCATTGTCGGTCCACAAGACGTTCAAGGAAGCAAATTCGAAAGCGCGGATGATCAGCAGGACAAGGCCGACGGCGCTGACGGCGAGCAGGTAGGGCTGGACCTTGCGCAGATCGTTCTTCTCCGCCGCCTTTTTCAGGATCGTGTTCGGGATTTCGCTCAGCAGGATGACGATCGTGAACAGTGTCCCGGCGATCAGGTCGGGCGGCCGGTAGGGCTCGGGCGGCCAGGTCTGCTCGCCGCCGGAAAGGTAGAAATAGGTCGCGACGGCGAGCGCGAAGAAGGTGCCCTCGATCGCGAAGAAGGCAATGATCCCCCACCAGGTCAGGCTGCGGTGGCCGAAAGCGTGGGTCGGCAGCTCGGTGAGGTCGCCGGCGAATTTGACGGGCACGTTCATTCGATCACCGGTTCCGGAGTGACCGGTCCCTTGGGCCAGAACCAGGCGGTGAGCGCGGCGCCGACCGGAAGCAGGCCGAGCGGCACCGCCCAGGGCGTGAAGATGGACGAGACGAAGGCGGCGGTGACCGCCAGCGAGGCCATGAGCGGCCAGATGCTCGGCAGCGGCGACGGCTCGCGCACGTCGGGCCTCGCCTCCATCACCGTCGTCAGCAGCAGCTCGCGGTCGTCGACGCGAAGGCCGGTCATCACCGGCAGGGCGCCCGGATGGTCCCACAGCGGGGTGCGGCTGGTCACCACCGGTATGTGCGCGAAATTGTAGGGGGCGGGGGGCGAGGCCGCGGCCCATTCGAGCCCGGCCGCGTCCCAGGGATTGGCTCCGGCGATGCGGCCGCGCCACATCGACAGGAAGGCGTTGACCAGGAACAGGCCGAGGGCGGCGGCGAAGATGAAGGCGCCGATCGTCGAGAGCAGGTTGGTCTGCTCCCAGCCGAGCCCGGCGGGATAGGTGTAGACCCGCCGCGGCATGCCGAGCAGGCCGCTGATGTGCATCGGGAAGAAGGTGAGCTGGAAGCTGAGGAAGGCCGACCAGAAAGCGATCTTGCCGAGCGTCTCGTCCATCATCCGCCCGGTGAACTTGGGGAACCAGTAGGTGAAGGCGCCGAGCAGCGGGAACACCGCGCCGCCGATCAGCACGTAATGGAAATGGGCGACGACGAAATAGGTGTCGTGGACCTGGAGGTCGATCGGCACGCTCGCCTGCATGACTCCGGTGAGGCCGCCCATCACGAAGGTGATGATGAAGCCGATCACCCACAGCAAGGGCACCTCGAAACGCGGCCGGCCGGACCAGATCGTCGCGATCCAGCAGAAGATCTGGATTCCGGACGGGATCGCCACCGCCATCGTCGCCGCGGTGTAGAAGGAATAGCCGAGCCGAGGCAGGCCGGTCGCGAACATGTGGTGGACCCAGACCCCGAACGAGATCAGCCCGACCGCGACCAGCGCCAGCACCATCGCCGGATAGGCCAGCACCGGCCGCCGCGAGAAGGTCTCGACGATATGGCTGACGAAGCCGGTGGCGGGCAGGAAGATCATGTAGACCTCGGGATGGCCGAAGAACCAGAACAGGTGCTGCCAGAGCAGGACGTCGCCATGCTCGTAGGGGTTGAAGAATTGGGTGCCGACGAGACGGTCCGAGATCAGCATCCCCGAGGTCAGGGCGATCGCCGGCATCGAGAAGATGGTCATCAAGGCGGTGACCAGGGCGGCCCAGACGAAGAGCGGGATGCGGGCCAGGTTCATCCCGGGCGCGCGCTGCTTCAAGGTGGTGGCGGTGATCTCGACCGCGACGCACAGGCCCGCGACTTCGGTGAAGGTCACCATCTGCGCCCATATGTCGCTGCGCTTGCCGGGCGAGAATTCCGGGCCGGAGAGGGGGACGTAGGCGAACCAGCCGGCGTCGGGGGCGATATTGAGCAGGAAGGCGACCCACAGCAAAGTCCCGCCGGCGAGGTAGGTGTAGTAGCTGAAGGCGTTGAGGCGCGGGAAGGAGATGGCGCGGGTGCCGACCATCAACGGCACCAGGAAGACCGCCATCGCCTCCATCACCGGCACGGCGAACAGGAACATCATCGTGGTGCCGTGCATGGTGAAGAGTTCGTCGTAGCGCTGGGCGCTGATCAGCCCGCTTTCGGGCGTCGCCAGCTGGAGGCGCATGACGAGCGAGGCGACGCCGCCGAACAGCAGGAAGACCATCGCCGTGACGATGTAGCGCTTGCCGATCTGCTTGTGGTCGACCTCGCTGAGCCAGCCCCACAGGCCGGGCTCGCGGCTCCAGGTCCTCTCCAGCCGAGCGTGGAGGGCGGCGCCCTGCAGCTTCTCGCCGTCGCGCGGCAGGTCGCGGGCGGAGAGCACGGTCATATCGCCTCCACCATTGCTCCTCTCCCGCGTGCGGGAGAGGAGGGGCCCATCGCGCAGCGATGGGAGGTGAGGGTCTGTATCGCAGTGTCAGCAAGACCCTCACCCCCCAAGACTCCGGCTTGGGTCCCCCCTCTCCCGCGAAATGCGGGAGAGGAGATGAGCGCCATACCAACCATCATTTCATAGTCTCCAGATAG
>JAXDPG010000099.1:0-4456 GCA_034668485.1 Sphingomonadales bacterium | reverse complement strand
GCTTCTTCTCGCTGCCGCCGCCCGGCCCGGCAATGCCGGTGACGGCGACCGCCGTGTCGGCGGCGGTGCGCTTCAGCGCCCCCTGCGCCATAGCCCAGGCGACGGCGATCGAGACGGCGCCGAACGTATCGACGATATCCTCGCTGACTCCGAGCAGCCCGGTCTTCGCCTCGTTGGCATAAGTGATGAAGCCGCCCTCGAGCACGTCGGAGGAGCCCGGTATCTCGGTCAGCGCGGCGGCGACGAGGCCGCCGGTGCAGCTTTCCGCAACCGCCAGGCGCAGCCCGGCCGAGCGGTTCGCCTCGACCACCCTGCGGGCGGCCTCGACCAGCGCCTCGGGCAGGCAATATTCGCGCACTTCGCTCATAGATCCTCCGGCAGCCGGACGGTGGCGGCGGCCTGGGCGGCGATGCCCTCGCCGCGGCCGGTGAAGCCGAGCCGCTCGGTGGTCGTCGCCTTGACGCTGACCCGGGCCTCGCCGAGCCCGAGCAGGGCCGCGATCCGGGCGCACATCGCGGCGCGGTGCGGCCCGATCCGCGGCGCCTCGCAGATCAGGGTGACGTCGACATGGTCGATGCGGCCGCCGCGGGCCTCCACGAGGCCGCGGGCATGCTCGACGAAGCGCGAGGAAGCGGCGCCGCGCCATTGCGGGTCCGAGGGCGGGAAATGGTCGCCGATATCGCCCTCGCCGATGGCGCCGAGCAGGGCGTCGGTGACGGCGTGGAGGACGACGTCGGCGTCGCTGTGGCCCTTGAGGCCGCGGTCGTTGGGGATGAGGATCCCGCCGAGCCAGAGCTCTTTTCCCTTCGCGAAGGGGTGGACATCGAAGCCGAGCCCGGTGCGGCTGGTCAGCCTCGCCGCCAGCCGACGTTCCGCCGCCTCGAAGTCGCGCTCCCAGGTCAGCTTGTCGAGGGCCTCGTCGCCGGCGACCAGCGCGACCTCGAGGCCCGCGGCCCGGGCGATCGTGGAATCATCCGTCGCCGGGCCGCCGCGCCAGGCCCGGTAGGCGGCCCGGATGGCGGCGGTGGCGAAGGCCTGCGGAGTCTGGACCCGGACGGCGCCGTCGCGGTCGATCGGCTCGCCCAAAGTCGCGCCGCCGCGCGCGAGCGTGTCGGTGACGGGCAGGACCGGCACGGCGCCTTTGTATCGGTGGAGCGCGCCGAGCAGCCGGTCGACCACGCCCGGCGGGCAGAAGGGCCGCGCCGCGTCGTGGATGAGGACCCGCTCGGCTTCGACCGCGTCGAGCCCGCGGGCGACCGAGATCGAGCGTTCGGCGCCGCCGGTGACCGGTTCGGCGGCCCCGGCCCCGGCCATCGCCTCGCGGAACGCGGCCTCCTGGCCGGCGCCGATCACGATCCGCACTTCGCCGATCGCCTCATGGCCGGCGAGCGCCTCGAAGGCGTGGCGGAGCAACGCCTTGCCGCCGATCCGGCGATATTGCTTGGGGAGGCCGAACCCCGCGCGGCTTCCCGACCCGGCGGCGACGATGAGCGCGGCGGTGGACACCATGGGCCTCCTCTAGCGGGGCGCGACCTTGCCCGCCAGCGTCTTTGCCCCTATCTCCCCGCCTCCCATGACCCGCCTCGCGCCCATCTTCATCGGACCGGTCCGAATCGACGCGCCCGTCGTCCTGGCGCCGATGACCGGAGTTACCGACCGGCCGTTCCGAAAGGCGGTCAAGCGCTACGGCGCCGGCCTCACCGTGACCGAGATGATCGCGAGCCAGGCGATGATCCGAGCCACCCGCCAGTCGCTGCAGAAGGCCGACTGGGATCCGATCGAGGATCCGGTCTCGATGCAGCTCGCCGGCTGCACCCCCGGCGAGATGGCCGAGGCGGCAAAGCTCAACGAGGATCGCGGCGCCGCGATCATCGACATCAACATGGGCTGCCCGGTCCGCAAAGTGGTCAATGGCGACGCCGGCTCCGCGCTGATGCGCGATTTGAAGCTGGCGGCGAAGATCGTTGATTCGACGGTCAAAGCCGTGAAAGTGCCGGTGACCCTCAAGATGCGGATGGGCTGGGACCATGCCAGCCTGAACGCCCCCGAGCTCGCCCGCATCGCCGTCGATCTCGGCGTCAGGATGATCACCGTCCACGGCCGCACGCGCTGCCAGATGTACAAGGGCGAGGCCGACTGGGCCTTCGTCCGGCGCGTCAAGGAAGCGGTCGAAGTGCCGGTGATCGTGAACGGCGACATCGGCTCGATCGACGACGTCGAGACCGCGCTCGCCCAGTCCGGCGCCGACGGGGTGATGATCGGCCGCGGCGCCTACGGCCGGCCGTGGCTTCTGGCGCAGGCGATGCACTGGCTTCGCACCGGCGAAAGGTTGCCCGATCCGAGCCTCGACGAGCAGTTCGCCGTCCTCCTCGACCAGTATCGCGCCATGCTCGACCATTATGGGCCCGAGATCGGGGTCAACGTCGCCAGGAAGCATGTCGGCTGGTACACGAGGGGCCTGCACGGTTCCGCGGAATTCCGCAACGCCTTCAACCAGCAGGGCGATTCGAAGCGGGCGCAGGCGATGCTCTACGATTTCTACGCCCCCTGGCTGAGCCGCGCGGCGGCCTGAGCGCTGTCCCGTCCTGATGCGGCAAAGCGAGCCGCCGACGCCACATACTGTGTTCTTTTTACCACAGGCTTGTGGTAGCTAATCCATGTGAACGCCGAAGCGCCCCTCCGGATCGATCCCAAGCCGCGCTGGCGGCGGCAGCTCCTGGTCCTGTTCCGGCGCAGCCGACTCGTCCCGTTTCTCGAAGTCGGAGCGGCCGTCGCGCTGATCGTCATGGCCGTAATCAGCTACTTCGTGGTCGTCGCTCAGGCCCGGTCCGAAATGCTCCTGACCCCGCCGATGGTTGCGCTCCTGCTCGTCGCCAACCTGTTGCCGGCGATGGCGCTGATGGTGCTGATCGCCCGCCGGGTGGCGATGAAGCGGGCGGCGCTGTCGCCGATCGGGGGCAGGGGACGGCTCCATGTCCGCCTGGCGGCGGTCTTCTCGCTGATCGCCAGCGTGCCGACGCTCATGGTCGTCGTCTTCGCGTCGCTGCTCTTCCAGTCCGGCGTCGAATTCTGGTTCTCGAACCGCGCCCGGGGCATGATCGAGAATGCCGCCTTGCTCGGCCAGCAGGCCTATGCCGAAGAGCTCAACCGGGTGAACCAGGAATCGGTGACGATGAGCGGCGACCTCGCCGCCTATCTGCGCGAGGTTCCGATCGACAGCCTGGAATTCGCCGAGGGCTTCGGCCGCCAGGTCTATCAGCGCAACCTCTCCGAAGCGGCGGTGCTGAAGGCGGTGCCGGGACAGGAGATCCAGGCGATGGGGCTGGTCAATCCCTATGACCGCGATCTCGAGAAGGTCGTCTCGCCGCAGATGGTCGCGCAATTGCGGGCAGGCAAGGAGAGCGTCGTCATCCAGGGCACCGACCGGGTCGGCGCGGTGACTCCGCTCGCCTTCGGCAAGGACGTCTATCTCTACGCCGCGCGGGTCCACGATCCCAAGATGGTCGTCCAGCTGCAGCGGGCCAAGGGCGTGCTCGCCGACTATAACGCGCTCGTCAACCGCGCCAGGGTGCTGCAGCTTCGCTTCAACGCCGCCCTGCTGCTGGTCTCGCTCCTGATCCTCGCCGCGACCATCTGGATCGCGCTTCGCCTCGCGGACCGGCTGGTGCGCCCGGTCGGGGACCTGGTCGACGCCGCCCGGCGGGTGACCGCGGGCGACCTCTCGGCGCGGGTGCCGGCGTCGAGCGACCGCGACGAGCTCGGCGTGCTCGGTACGGCGTTCAACCGGATGACGGGCCAGATCGAAGAGCAGACCGGAGCGCTCGTCTCGGCCAACGCCCAGCTCGAAAGCCGGCGCACCTTCATCGAGGCGGTGCTGTCCGGGGTGACCGCCGGCATCATCTCGCTGGACCAGCAAAGAAACGTCCGGCTGATCAACAGCTCGGCCGAGGCGATCCTCAAGACCGACAAGGACCGCGCCGTCGGCCGCAAGCTCGCCGAGCTGGCGCCGGAGCTCGACGCCCATCTCGACGGCGACGAGCGCGAGGACATCATCCAGTTCGCCAGCGGCGGCGAGCCGCGGACGCTGGCGGTGAAGAGGGTTCGGGTCGAGGGCGGCCACGTCCTCACCTTCGACGACATCACCGAGCAATTGCTCGATCAGCGCCGCGCCGCCTGGTCGGACGTCGCCCGGCGCATCGCCCACGAGATCAGGAACCCGCTCACTCCGATCCAGCTCGCCGCCGAGCGTCTCCAGCGCCGCTACGGCGCCGAGATCACGTCCGACGCCGGCACCTTCGAGAAGCTGACCGGGACGATCGTCCGCCAGGTCGGCGACCTCAGGCGGATGGTCGACGAATTCTCCTCGTTCGCGCGGATGCCCAAGCCCGTGTTCCGGGAGGAGAAGATCGCCGACGTCGTCGGGGAATCGCTGTTCCTCCACCAGGTCGCCCATCCC
>JAXDPG010000098.1:0-4273 GCA_034668485.1 Sphingomonadales bacterium | reverse complement strand
GGCGGCATCAGATAGTCGACGATATTGCCCTGGAGCTTGCCGACCAGGAGCGAGAAGCTCGAATTGGCGAAGGCGTTTTGCAGCATCGCCATGACGATCAGCCCGGGGGCGAGGAAATCGGCGAAATGGAAGGCGGTCCCGCCGAGCTGGACCATGCGGCCGCTGCGTCCCAGGGCGACCGTGAAGATGACCAGGAAGAGCAAGGTCGTGACCGCCGGCGCCCACACCGTCTGCAGCTGGACCTTGAAGAAACGCCTCACCTCCTTCACATAGAGGGTTCTGAGGCCGCCCCAATTGACGTTCCGGATCACCGGCACGCCCGGATCGGCCCGCATCCAATGAGAAGGCTGGTCGTTCACCAGGGCGTCGCTAGAGGCAGACGCGGTGGGCTGCAAGCGTAGAGCCACAAGCATAGAGGAAGGCTTCGTATCAATGTCCTGGACCGATGAACGGATCGACCGGCTGAAGGAGCTCTGGACCCAGGGCATGACGGCGAGCCAGATCGCCGACGAGCTCGGCGGAGTCTCACGCAACGCGGTGATCGGCAAGGCGCATCGCCTCGGCCTCCAGTCACGCCCGTCGCCGGTCAAGCCGAATGAGGGACCGGGCGAGACGGCCCCCTCCCCGTTCGAGCCCGAAGCCGCATCCGAAGCCGATCCCGACGAAGCCGAAGCCGAGCCGGAGGCGCGGACGGAAGCCGGCGCGGAGACCGCCGCGGCGCCGGCGCCGGCGGCGCCGCAGCCCCAGATCCGGTCGATCGGGCCCGGCGGCTTCGTCCGCCAGTCGCCCGGCGAGCAGCAGTCGCCGATCCCGCCCGCCCCGCCGCGCCGGCTGGTGCCGGCCAAGCCGAGCCCGGAGATCGCCGACAAGACCGGCCTGCTCGATCTCAACGAGAAGATCTGCAAATGGCCGATCGGCCATCCCGGCGAGCCCGATTTCCATTTCTGCGGCTCGCCTGCCAATCCCGGCTTCCCCTATTGCGTGGAGCATTGCGGGATCGCCTACCAGGCCCAGATCCCGCGCCGCGACCGCCGCCCGCCGCCGCCGCTGCCGTTCGGAGGACCGCGGATCCGCTGAGCCGCGCCCCTCTGCCACCGGATCAAATGGGCGCTGCCGCCGGGCTCGCCGTTGCCGGTCGCCCCGCTCGCCGCGGCTCCCAAGTTCAAGGGGATGGCGGAAGGCGCCCTCAAAGGGCCGCGGGCGGCTGGGATTCGCCAGGATCAACAATCTGGATCAGCGCGATTGCGGGGAACGGCGACAGCGGCCCGGCCGTTTGATATTGGTCCGTAACCAATTGCGATCATCCAGGCTAAATGTCTCAGGAAGAACGGGAATATTACGAACGCCGGGCCGAGGCGGAGCTCGCGCTCGCCCAGCAGGCAGAGCATCGCCGCGCCGTCCAGGCGCATTACGAGCTGGCCTCGGCCTATCTCGACCGAATCCACGGCGAGGAGCCGAGATCAGAGGGCGGCCTGTTCGGGGGCTGACGCCGAATTACCTAATCGCGCTCGCGCGAGAAGCGGAAGAGGAGGTCGAGGCGGGTCGGCGGCGGAGCGGCCCCGGGCCGGGACGCGAAGCCGAAGGCGGGCGGCGGGAGGTTCGCGGGATCGGCCCGGCCCGGCTCCTCGGAGCCCATCCCGCCCTCCAGGGCCAGCCGCAAGGCGTCGGAAAGATGGGCGGCGCCGAGCTCGGCCATCATGTTGGCGCGGTGCATCTCGACGGTGCGCGGGCTGAGGCCGAGGGTGCGGGCGATCGCCTTGTTCGACCGGCCGCCGACCAGCCCCTCCAATATCTGCCGCTCGCGCGGCGACAGCCGCTCCAGCTTCGCCCGGGCGGCGATTCCGGAGGCGCGTCGGCTTTCGCCCGCTCGGAACAGAGTCTCGGCCCGCTCGACCGCGGCGAGCAGATCCTCGGCGCGCACCGGCTTCTCGACGGACGCGGCGGCGCCGGCCTTCATCGTCCGTCCCGCCTCGTCGAGGGGTCCGCCGCCGCCGAGCATGATCACCGGCAGCACGACCCGGCGCCGGACCAGCGCCTCGAAGACGGCACCGGCGCCGGGGTCGCGGAGGTCCAGATCGAGCAGGATGCAGCCGCCGCCGAGCCGCGCCTCGCTCAGGAATTCGTCGCCGGACGAATAGGTGCGGAGCCCGAAATTGAGTCTGGCGAGGCAGCGGGACGCGGCTGCGCGGGTTGCTGCATCGCCGATGACGATGTGAATCACGAAGGACAAGAAACAGGTCCCATAACGACGAAAGATTTCGCTGAGCCGCCGAGATAGGTGCGGCCGCCGGACTTTGCGAGGGCCGATACCGTATTTGCCCGGTATTTCGGAATCTCCGCCGGGACGGCAGGAAGGACGGGCCTAATCGGCCCCGGCACTCTTCTGGTCCAGCCGGGCGGCGGCGGCCCATCACCCCCACGAAGGGCCGCCGCCCCTTTCCTTCTCCGCTTCCCGCTTGGCACCGGGACTCGCGCCCGCCTATACCTTCCCCATGTCAGACCTGTTCGCGTCCACCGCCGCCCCGTCCGCCGAGTACGATGCCCATTCGATCGAGGTGCTGGAGGGGCTGGAGCCGGTCCGGCGGCGGCCGGGCATGTATATCGGCGGGGTCGACGAACGCGCGCTCCACCATCTCGCCGCCGAAGTGCTCGACAATGCGATGGACGAGGCGGTGGCGGGCTTCGCCAGCCGAATCGAGGTGACGCTCGAGGCCGTGGCGGGGACGGCCGGGCGCCTCACCGTGAACGACAACGGCCGCGGCATCCCGATCGACGAGCATCCCCGCTATCCGGGCAAGTCGGCGCTCGAGGTCATTTTGACCATGCTCCATTCGGGCGGCACGTTCTCCAACAAGGCCTATGCGACATCGGGCGGCCTGCACGGCGTCGGGGTCAGCGTCGTCAACGCTCTGTCGAGCGAGACGATCGTCGAGGTGGCGCGCAACAAGGAGCTCTACCGCCAGACCTTCTCGCGCGGCGAGCCGACCTCCGGGCTGGAGCCGCGCGGCCCCACCCAGAATCGCCGCGGCACGACCCTGAGCTTCGTGCCCGACACCGAGATTTTCGGCGAGGAGGCGCGGTTCAAGCCGGCGCGACTCTACCGGCTCGCGCGGTCCAAGGCTTATCTGTTCGCGGGAGTCGAGATACGCTGGCGCTGCGAGGCCTCGCTGATCGCGGACGACACGCCGGCCGAAGCGGTGTTCCAGTTTCCGGGGGGGCTTGCGGACCATCTGAGGGAGCAGATCGGCGAGCGCGGCTGCGCGACGGCCGACTTCTTCACCGGCCGCCAGGACTTTCCCGGCGGCCTCGGGCTGGTCGAATGGGCGGTCGCCTGGCCTTTGTGGAGCGAGGGCGGCTCGTCCTTCTACTGCAACACCATCCCCACCCCCGACGGCGGCACTCACGAGCAGGGCATCCGCGCCGCCCTCACCCGGGGCGTGCGCGCCTTCGCCGAGCTGGTCGGGCAGCAGAAGAGAGCCAAGGAGGTGCAGGCCGAGGACGTGGTCGGCGGAGCCGAGATCCTGCTGTCGGTGTTCGTCCGCGACCCCCAGTTCCAGAGCCAGACCAAGGACCGGCTGACCAGCCCCGACGCGGCCCGGCTGGTCGAGGCGGCGGTGCGCGACCATTTCGACCATTATCTGGCGGACAATATGGAGCGCGGCCGGGCCCTGCTCGGCTTCGTCCTCGACCGGATGGACGAGAGGCTGAAGCGGCGGGCCGAGCGCGAGATCAAGCGCAAGACCGCGACCAGCGGCCGCAAGGTGCGGCTTCCGGGCAAGCTCACCGACTGCTCGAACGACGATCCCGCCGGGACCGAATTGTTCATCGTCGAAGGCGACAGCGCCGGCGGCTCGGCCAAGCAGGCCCGCGACCGCAAGATCCAGGCGATCCTTCCGATCCGCGGCAAGATCCTCAACGTCGCCTCGGCGAGCGCCGACAAGATCCGAGGCAACCAGGAGATCGCCGATTTGATCCTCGCTCTGGGCTGCGGCACCCGCGAGCGCTGCGATCCCTCGCAGCTGCGCTACGACCGGATCATCATCATGACCGACGCCGACGTCGACGGAGCCCATATCGCGACCCTTCTGATGACCTTCTTCTTCACCGAAATGGGCCCGATCGTCGAGCAGGGCTGCCTCTACCTCGCCCAGCCGCCGCTCTACCGGCTGGCATCGGGCCCGACCGTCGCTTATGCCCGCGACGACGCCCATCGCGGCGAGCTCGAGGCGAGCCTGTTCAAGGGCAAGAAGGTCGAGATCAGCCGCTTCAAGGG
>JAXDPG010000097.1:0-19526 GCA_034668485.1 Sphingomonadales bacterium | reverse complement strand
GGGTTCGTCGCGGCGCCGGCCGCGCTCCCGGCGGGGACGCTCTTCGGCTTCTCCGCCGTCGGCGGCCGCGACCGGGTCCGCCGCCGGCCCCTCGACCGGACGGATCTTCATCCCGGTCAATTTCTCGATCGCGTCGATCGCCTCGGCGTCGGCGGCGGTCGCGAGGGTGATGGCGATGCCGGTCTTGCCGGCGCGGCCGGTGCGGCCGATGCGGTGGATATAGTCGTCGGGGTGCCAGGGCACGTCGTAGTTGAAGACGTGGCTGACGTCCTTGATGTCGAGGCCGCGGGCGGCGACGTCGGAGGCGACGAGGATGTTGATCTCGCCTTCCTTGAAACGGTCCAGCTCGCGGATCCGCTCGGGCTGCTCCATGTCGCCATGGATCTCGCCGGCGCGAAGCCGCGCCCGCTTGAGGCTCTGGGCGAGCTCGCGCACGGTCGTCTTGCGGTTGCAGAAGACCAGGGCGCTGCGCACGTCGTGACCGGCGAGCCGGTCGGTCAGCACCTGCTTCTTGCTGCGCGCGTCGACCTTGAGGACGCGCTGGTCGATCGAGGCGTTGGCCGTGGCGGGACGGGCGACCTCGATCGTCTTGGGACCGGTCAGGAACTTGTCGGCGAGCTTCTTGATCGGGCCGGGCATGGTCGCCGAGAAGAGCAGGGTCTGGCGCACCGCCGGCAGCTTCGAGCAGATCTCCTCGATGTCGGGGATGAAGCCCATGTCGAGCATCCGGTCCGCCTCGTCGATGACGAGTAGGCTGCAGCCGTTGAGCATGATCTTGCCGCGCCCGAACAGGTCCATCAGCCGGCCCGGGGTGGCGATCAGCACGTCGACGCCCTTTTCCAGCTTCTTAATCTGGTCGGCCATGTTGGTGCCGCCGATCAGCAAGGCCATGTTGAGCTTGTGGTACTTGCCGTATTTCTCGAAATTCTCGGAGACCTGCATCGCCAGCTCGCGGGTCGGCTCGAGGATCAGCGAGCGCGGCATGCGGGCGCGGCTGCGGCCTTCGCCGAGGACGTCGATCATCGGCAGGACGAAGGCGGCGGTCTTGCCGGTTCCGGTCTGGGCGATGCCGATCAGGTCGCGGCCCATCAGCACCGACGGGATCGCCTGTGTTTGGATCGGTGTGGGCTCCGAGTAGCCGGATTCCTCCACGGCGCGGAGCAATTCGTCGGATAGGCCGAGATCGGCAAAACTCATAAGGCTTCCGGGTGGTTGACCGGCTTCGTCGCGAGCCGGCTCAGCGCGTGCGCTTGGGCGAAGCGGCGGCCCAAGTCAAGAAAGGTCAGCGCTTGACGACCGGCTCGAGGCTTCGGAAGCGGTCGATTTCGCAGGCGCCGCCCATCCGCGAGCGGATCGCGTCGCGATCCTCGCAGATGAGGCCGTCGGGATCCGGCCTGATGTAGAATCCGTAATAATAATCGAGCGCGGGGCAGTTGCTCTCGAGCTTGGCCCGAATCCGCTGCCGGTTGCGAAGGATGAGGTCGACGCTGTCCTTGACGGCCCGGGTGGCGGCGAGGATGCCGCGGGTCGGGATGCATTTGGGGCCTTTGCCCTCCTTCCATTCGATTCGAGTCGGCGCCGACTGGCGGAAGCGGACGATGACCTGCTCGCGAGTCACCATCTGTCCATATTGGACCGGGCGCGCGGGGGGCGCCGCCGCGGGCGCCGCGGCGGCGAGCGAAACCAGGGCGGCCGCGGCCGCGCGGATCATCGGGTGCCCTCCATCGCCTCGTCCCATCCCCGCAAACGCTTGAACATGCGATTAATCCCCCGGCCGCTAAGCGGCTTGCGAAAGCCGCGATTGCGCCATAGTAACCGCCGCCACATTCGGGCGGCCCGCCACGCGGCCGCTTCCAACGCTAGCGGAGACACGAACATGGCGACCGAGCCGCCGTCAAACCCCCTGCCGATTTTCTATGGCGGCCTGGAGCCGCTGTCGAGCAGCGTCCATGCCGACTATCGCAGCAAGTCGTCGGACGTGGCGCCGTTCCTCGTCCGCCAGCATGCGGTGCCGATCACGGTGGACGAGTTCGTCGCCGTCCAGCGTTTCTATCCGATCGTCTTCTCGGTCGGCGAGAATCCGGTGCCGCTGGCGCTGATGGGCCTCAACGAGCAGGTCAACGTGTTCGTCGACGACGACGGGCGGGTGCTGGGCGAAGTCTATCTGCCCGCTTACGTCCGCCGCTACCCGTTCATGCTCGCCCGCCTGTCGCCGGACGCGCAGGAGCTGTCGCTCTGCTTCGATCCGACCAGCGGCCTGGTCGGCAACCTGCCCGAAGGCGAGCCGCTGTTCGACGACGGCAAGCCGAGCGAGGCGACCAACAACATCCTCAAATTCTGCGAGGAGTTCGAGCTGTCGGCGCAGCGCACCGTCGCCTTCATGCAGGACCTCAAGGCCGGCGAGCTGCTGATGGACGGCGAGGTGTCGATCCAGCCGACCGGGGCCGAACAGCCCTTCGTCTATCGCGGCTTCCAGATGGTCAATGAGGAGAAACTTCGCGACCTCCCCGCCGATCAGCTGGAGCGCATGAACAGGAACGGCATGCTGCCGCTGATCCACGCCCATCTGTTCTCGATGGCGGTGGTTCGCGAGATCTTCGCCCGCCAGATGCAGCAGGGCAAGGGACCCGGCGCGGCCGCTCCGGCGGCCGGCAACGCCTAGGCGTGATCGGCTTAGGCTGACACACCCCGTCATTGCGAGCGAAGCGAAGCCATCCAGTTCGGGCTCGGACGCCCGCTGGATTGCCGGGTCCCCCGGCTTGCGCCGGGCTCCTCGCAAGGACGAGTCGAGCAAGGACGACGATCGGGCTCCAGGCGCTGTGAAGGGAGGTTCGGCGAAGCGGCCGAGCCTCGTTCCGGTTCAGCTGTCGGCGGCCAGCTCGGCGACGAGCGCGGCGGGATCGAGGGCGAGCATGCGGGCGATCTGGATGAACTCGGAGACTTCGAGCCGGCGCGTGCCGCGTTCGTAGTTGGAGACGAAGGACTGGGGACGGTCCAGCCGTTCGGCGAGGTCGCACTGGCGAAGGCCGCGCGCGCGCCGCGCCTCGTGAAGGCGGCGTCGAAGGCGGTCGGACGGCCGTTCGCCGACCTTGGCCGGAACCGCCGCCAGCGGCTCGCCGCCGAGGCGGACGAGTTCGCCGGCGAGCCGCTCGAGCTCGGCGCTGAGCCGCGTCAGGCTCGTCTGTTCCCGGCTTGCCCCACTTGCCATGACTGACGCTTAGCGCAACTTATCGGGTTTGAATAGTCGTTTTTCGAACATTCGTCTTCAATGCCGCGATCCTGCGGAGAATCCGGCCGTTGCAGTGCGGCGGCGCGGGCTGTAGCGACGCCTTATGGCCACCGCTGCTCCCGACCTCGCCCGCTATTCCCGAGTCGCCGTCTGGCTTCACTGGATCATTGCCGCGCTCATCGTCCTCAACCTGCTGCTCGGCTTCTTCCACGAGGATTTCGACAAGGCGGTGCGCTCGGCGATGATGGGCTGGCACAAGTCGATCGGCTTCACGGTCATCGCCCTGACCCTGGTCCGAATCCTGTGGCGCTTCACCCATCGCCCGCCCGCTTTCGATCCGGCGATGAAAGGGTGGGAGGTCGGTCTCGCGCGGCTCGTCCACGGCCTCTTCTACCTCTTGCTGCTGGCGATCCCGCTCACCGGCTGGCTGATCGTCTCGACCGGAATGAAGGTCAATCCGACCAGCTTCTACTGGCTGTTCGACATCGGCCCGCTGCCGGTGACGGCGGGCAAGGACATTCACGGCTTCGCCGAGGAAGCCCATGAGCTGCTCGGCTACGCCATGCTCGTCCTCCTCGCGCTGCACGTCGGCGGGGCGGTGAAGCATCAGCTGGAGGGGCACCGGCACCTGATCGGACGGATGGCGCCCTGGATCCGGCCCTCTTGAAACCTGGTAAGCCTTTCATACATTTAGAGTGCGCGCCGACGTATTTCCCCCTTTGCGGCGGCGCGTTGGGCCCTTCGGGGCCCTCCTCCCTGAACCTGGCCACCCCGCGATGAGCGGGGTGGTCTTTTTGCATTGGGCCTCCCTGCGCCGCCTCGGCCGCTGGCGGCCAATGCCATTGCGGGTGCCGGCGGCGGCGATCTGAATCACGCAAGCGGCACCCGCCGTCGCGGCGGGCGTTGGGATGCCGCCCGCCAAAGGAGTTCGTCATGACCAGGCACAAGATCGCGATCGTCGTCGGCAGCCTTCGCAAGGACAGCATCAACCGCAAGGTGGCGCGCTCGATCTGCGCGTTCGCGGCCGACCGGCTCGAGTGCGCGATCGTCGAGATCGGCGATCTTGCGCTCTACAGCCAGGATCACGACTCCGATCCGCCCGAACCTTATGCCCGCTTCCGCGAGGCGATCGCGGGGGCGGACGGGATCCTGTTCTGCACGCCCGAATATAATCGCGGCGTCCCCGGCGTGCTCAAGAACGCGATCGACGTCGGCTCGCGCCCCTACGGGCAGAGCGCGTGGGACAAGAAGCCCGCCGCGATCGTCAGCGCCTCGCCGGGCGGCATTGGCGGCTTCGGCGCCAACCACCAGCTGCGCCAGGTCTGCGTCTTCCTCAACATGCCGGTGATGCAGCAGCCCGAAGCCTATCTCGGCCACGTCACCGGCGAAAGCTTCGACGCCGAGGGCTGCCTCAAGGAAGGGCCGCTCAAAGCGCTGATCCTGAACCTCGCTTCGGCCTTCGCCGACTGGGTGGACCTGATCGTCCGGTCGCGGCGGCTGCTGGCCGAGGATGCGGCGCACTCGGCGAAGGGGTGAGACGGCCTGACGGTCACGAAATCCATTCCATCACGTCGCTGGTGACCTGCCAGCGCCCGCCCCTGCGCTCCACCTCGTAGCGGTTGCCGGAGGAGCTCAGATTGCCCTCGAGATAGCCGCCCGCGGCGGTGCAGCGGTCCGGCGAGCGGCAGTCGAAACGCACGATATAATGGACGATGGCGTTGCCCCCGGTCGCCGCATCGGTCCAGCGGTCATCTTTCCAGAGGCAGCTCGAATAGCCCCTGACGGGAGGCCTGTGGCCGCCGAATCGGGCGAGGAGGCCATGCGGCGGATCGCCGAGGCGGCCGATTGCCGGCCCCACGGCGAGGCACAGCAAAGCGACGTTGAGCTGCCCGCCCGACGCATTATCGCCGATCTGATGGCGGTAGAGCGCCTCGACGGCGTCGGGATCGGCGGCCGCCAGCCCACCGCCGGCCATTCCGGCCGGTGCCGGGAGCGCCGGCGGCGGCGGGGGCAGGATGGCAGCGGGGCTGGGCAGGTGCGCCTCGGGCGCCGGCGCGTCGGGCCCGGCCGGAGCGGGCGCACAGCCGGCGAACGCGGCGCACAAGGCGAGGGTGAAGGGCGTCGGCTTCACGGCCCGGAAACGCCCAGGGCCGCGCTTCCGCTCCTATTCCGCTGCGATCGCCTCGGGCGGCTCGAGGGCGGCCGTCGCGAGGGCCCCGGCGATCGCCGCGATGAGCCGAGCGACGCGGTCGAAGCCGGGGCCGGTCGTGCGCAGATCGGGGGCGAGATAGAGCGAGCGGTCGAGCTCGAGCTGGAGGGCGTGGATGCCGCGGGCCGGACGACCGTGGCGCTCGGTGATGTGGCCGCCGGCATAGGGCGCGTTGCGCGCGACCCTGAAGCCGGCGTCGCGCGCCGCGCTTTCCGCCGCCGCCACCAGCGCCTCCGCCATGCTTCCCCCGTGGCGGTCGCCGAGGACGACCTTCGCCTCGCCGCCGGCGCCGCGCGGCGGCATCGAGTGGCAGTCGAGCAGGACGGCGATTCCGAAGCGGGCCTTGGCCGCGGCCAGTTCGGCGTCGATCGCCTCGTGATAGGGGCGGTGGATCCGATCGATGCGGCGCGCCACCTCGGCGGCGGCGATGCGCTGGCGCCAGATCGCGCCCGATCCGGCGATTCGCGCCGGGATGAGGCCGAGGCCGCCGCGGGTGCGGGGCGATTCGACCGTCGAGTCGGCGGGCGGGCGGGGCAGCACCATCGCCGGGTCGAGCTCGCGCTCGTCGCGGTTGAGGTCGATCTCGGCGCGCGGCGAATCGGCGATCAGCGCGACCGCGCCGGCCTCCACCGCCCGCCATACCAGCCGGTCGACGAGCCGGTCCTCGAGGCTTTCGAGCCGGGCGCGGGAGAGGCGGGCCTCGGCGAGCAGGCCGTCCGAATAGGAGCGGCCGGCATGGGGCACCGACAGCACCACCGGCGAGCAGGGCCGAGCCGGGCCGAGGCGGCGGAAAGGGGGAGGGGAGTCGCGCATTTGCACCTTAAGGGTAAGTAGTCCGGAATTGGCACGCAATCGTCTTCCGTCGCGCCGACGCCGCCATCCGGCGCCGCCGCGCTGGAAACCACCGTTTGTTTCGGGCATAGAAAGGCAAGCGGCGGACGCGCAAAGGGCGCGACCGGTTCCAGGGGCGTGCATGTTCAGGATCCTGCTGGCGGAAGACGACGCGTCGATGCGGGCCTATCTCGGCCGGGCGCTCGAGCGCGCCGGCTACGAGGTGGTCGCGGTCGACCGCGGCACCGCCGCCTTGCCGCTGATCGCGGCGGACAGCTTCGACCTGCTGCTGACGGACATCGTCATGCCCGAGATGGACGGCATCGAGCTCGCCCAGAAGGCGGCGGCGGTGGCGCCGGCGATGCGGGTGATGTTCATCACCGGCTTCGCCGCGGTGGCCCTGAAGGCGGGCAAGGCGGCGCCGAGCGCCAAGGTGCTGTCCAAGCCCTTCCACCTGCGCGACCTCGTCGCCGAGGTCGACCGCCTGTTCCAGAGCGAGGATCAGCACGGGCGGCTCTGAGGGCGCACTCAGATATCGGGCAGGGTCGCGGTCAGGATCGAGCGGACCGTTGCGACGATGGTATCGCGGGCGGTGGTGAATTGCTGCACCGTGACGGTTCCGCTGACGGGCGGCAGGAAGGGCACGTGCAGATGTCCGGCGGGGACCGGGGCCGCCGCGCCGCGGCCGACGAGCGTTGTCCGGTACATGATCTCGTTGCACAGGAAGGCGCCGCCTGAGCCCTCGACGGCCGTCGATCCGACGGTCGGCCCGGCGGGCCTGTGAACGGCGGCGGTTCCGCCCCCGGGAATTTCATCGACGCCGGTTTCATCCGCATTGGGTGCGGTGCGGCCGAGGCTGGCCCGTGCCGAGGCGGGCAGCGACCCATGGATGAATTCGGGTCCGCTGCCGAGACCCGGCGGGGCGGCGGAAGCGGCGGCGGCCACTCCCGCATTGTCTTCCAGGCCCGGCCCGCGCGCCCGGCCGGCATATTCCTCGACTTCGTAACCGCTGGTGCCGCCCATGCCGATGGTCATGATCATGTCGACCCGATTGGGGCCGCTCAGGAACGGGGTGAACAGGCTCTCGACCAACCCCGCGTCGAATGCCGCGAAGCGGGTCGGGAAGACGACGCTCTCGACCCTGGCGGCATGCGAGCCGTTGACGAGGCTGGCTCCGTCCAGCGCGAGGGCGGCCGCGCCCGCCGGATTCGAGGCCCGGGTCAGGCCGTAATCGGCGAGGTCGAATCCGAACGGATCGAAGCCGCTGATCACGATCTTCTTCTGCGTGCCGGCGGCCGTGAACTGGATCGTGTTCATGCCGCGAGAGGAGCGCTCCAGCAGGTCGATCAGCGCGTCGCGATCGGCGGGAGAGAGCGCGAAGCGGGGCGCCCATTGCCGCAACGTACGAGTCAGCGCGAGCCGGGCCCAATAGAGCGGGCGGTCGTCGGTATTGGCGCTCGGTCCCCGAGCGGCCTGGGTCGCGCGCGCCCACAGACGCTGTCCGTGAGTGGTGACCAGGCTGCGCGCCTGACGCAGGTTGGCCGCGCCCGCCAAGGCGCCCGAAAATGCGGGAATCGACGGCTCGAAGCCGCCCGCGGCGATATCGCGCACGGCATCGGTCGGTACGTTCGCGCCGGCGCCGGTGTCCGGTATGGCGCGCCTTTCTTCGGCGTCCGGCTCCGCCGCCGTGCTGCCGCAGCGTGGAATCGCGAGCGTGCCGGCGACGCCCTGCTGCATCTCGGAGTCATTCAGGTCCCGCCCATAGGATTCGCGCAGGACACGCCGGGATTCGCGGCGATTGCTTTCGATGATCCGGCGCTGGTCGGGCGGCTCGCCGTCGCTGACCGCGGTCGCGGAGTCGAAATCGCCCCGCCACTCGGCCTGGACCTCGGGCTCCGCGCAGTCCGGACGCGAGAAGCCGCGGACCTCGACGCGCGTCCGGTTCTGGCGGGCCCCGCAGAAGATCATCCGCGCCGTCGCCTCCGGCAGCCGCACGCAGCCGTGCGACAATGGCGTGCCGGTGACGGTATGGTGGTTATGGAGCCCGATGCCGCGCTCGGGTACGAAGGTCGACCAGAAAGGCCAGCCGTTGTAGCTCACATAATGGTCGGTGATG
This sequence comes from Sphingomonadales bacterium, assembly GCA_034668485.1. Taxonomy (GTDB): domain Bacteria; phylum Pseudomonadota; class Alphaproteobacteria; order Sphingomonadales; family Sphingomonadaceae; genus Allosphingosinicella. The sequence goes on along the minus strand of JAXDPG010000097.1, from coordinate 11,141 downwards.
GTTCGGCCCCGGCCTTCCGTGATCGGGGTGCAATTGCTGCCGTCGCGGCGCGACTCGCCGACCGAACAGGCGACGCCTTCGGGATTGGTCGCCGAGTCCGCACAGCAATGACCTTTGCCGGTCGAGGTGATCGAGGAATCGAGGCCGCCGTCGCTCCAGTGCAGAGTCACCGATTGCGCCTTCTCCTGATCGACCACCACCTTTTCGAGCCAGCGTCCGCTTTCGTTGGCAGGGCAGGTTCCGGAGGGGGCCGCCTCCCAGACCCGCGCGAGGCGCGGTGCGCCGCCCTGCGCGACATGCGCCAGCTCGTGCGCCAGCAGCCTGCGGCCGGCGGGATCGGCGGGCGCAAAGCGGCCGGGTGCGAAGGCGATATGGTTGCCGACGGCATAAGCGCGCGCATTGACCGCGCGGGCGGAAAGGCCGGAAAGGGCGTCGTCATGGATCCGCACATCGCCGAAATCGGTGCCGAAGCGAGGCTCGAGGTCGGCCCTCAAGGCGGGATCGAGCGGCCGGCCCGGCTGGGCCAGCACCTGGTGGACGACCGGCGGCGCCGCCTCGCCGCCCGCGGACGGCGCGCCGTCGCCGGGGCTGCGCTGAAGCGCCCCTTCGTCTTCGCAGGCGCCGCATTTGCGCTGCAAGGCGGCAGGCTGCGCGGAGCCGATGCGGGCCTGCTCGCCGCGCATGACCTGATCGGCGGCGCGATCGGCCTCCAGCTCGGCCGAGTCGTTGACCCCGCCGATCGGGATCTGGGGCGAGGGCGCCGGCGCCCCGGTCCCCGCATCCGCCGCCTCGACCGGCACTGAGGTCAGGTTGAAGGCTCCGCGCAACGCCTCGGCGCCCCCGGCCGCCCCTCGGTCGCGGCGCGCGGATGGGGCGCTGAGGCGCTGAATGGAAGCGAAGGCGGGCCTGGCGCGCCTCGCGCTCGCATAGCCCCTCATGGCCGAGCCATCCGAAGCGGGTCGGACCGAGGCGCAGCCGCGCCACCGGAGCCGCTGTTCCGGTCGGGCAGAGCAGGGTCCGCCGACGCCTTCATGCCTGGCTGACCTCCTTCCACGGTGGCCGAAGACCAAGGGTCGGGCCGATCCCCGGTCGCGTCAAGCGCTTTCGCGGCCGCCGCGGCACCGGCGCAGGTCATCGTCAGGGCCGCAAGGGCAGGGTTGCGCCGCGCCCGGCCCGTCGCTACATCGCCGCCCGAGTGGGCGTGTAGCTCAGTGGTAGAGCACTGTGTTGACATCGCAGGGGTCGCAAGTTCAATCCTTGCCACGCCCACCATTTTCCCCTTTGGCGGCGGGCCGTGCTTTCCCTCAACAACATCATTGTCCGCCTCGGCGGGCGGACCATCCTCGACGGCGCCACGGCGGCGCTGCCGCCGCGCAGCCGAACCGGCCTGATCGGCCGCAACGGCGCCGGCAAGTCGACGCTGGTTCGGGTGATCGCCGGCTTGCTGGCCGCCGACGACGGCGCGGCGGAGATGCCGCGGGGCGCGCGCATCGGCTATATCGCGCAGGAAGCGCCGGCCGGCGCCGCCACTCCGTTCGAGACGGTGCTGGCGGCGGACGTCGAACGGGCGGCCTTGCTCGCGGAGGAGGCGGACTGCGCCGATCTCCACCATATCGGCGAGATCCACGAGCGGCTGAACGCGATCGACGCCTATGCGGCGCCGTCGCGGGCGGCGCGGATCCTCGTCGGGCTCGGCTTCGACGAGGCGGCGCAGCACCGGCCGCTCGACAGCTTCTCGGGCGGCTGGCGGATGTGCGTCGCGCTCGCCGCCCTGCTCTTCTCGGCGCCGGACCTGCTGCTGCTCGACGAGCCTTCCAATCATCTCGATCTCGAGGCGGTGCTGTGGCTGGAGGACTTCCTCAAGAGCTATCGCGCCACCATCCTCGTCGTCAGCCATGAGCGCGACTTCCTGAACAACGTCGTCGATCACATCCTCCACCTCGATCGCGGCAAGCTGACGCTATATCCGGGCGGCTACGACGCGTTCGAGCGGCAGCGGGCGGAGCGGCAGGCGCAGCTCGCCTCGGCGCGGGAGAAGCAGAGGGCCGAGCGCGAGAAGCTGCAGGACTATATCGCCCGCAACTCGGCGCGCGCCTCGACCGCCAGGCAGGCGCAGTCGCGGGTCAAGGCGCTGGCGCGGATGCAGCCGATCGCCGAATTGCTCGACGATCCGTCGCTGTCGTTCGGCTTCCCCAACCCGCAGGCGCTGCGGCCGCCGCTGGTCACGCTCGACATGGCCTCGGTCGGCTATGGCGAGACTCCGGTGCTGAGCCGGCTCAATCTGCGCCTCGATCCCGACGACCGCATCGCTTTGCTCGGCCGCAACGGCAACGGCAAGACGACGCTGGCGCGGCTGCTCGCGGCGCAGCTGGCGCCGATGGAAGGCGAGGTGGTGCGCAGCCGGAAGCTCAGGATCGGCTACTTCACCCAATATCAGGTCGAAGAGCTGGACGGCGGCGACACGCCCTTCCAGCATATGGCGCGGCTGATGAAGGGCGCGGCGCCCGCCGCGGTGCGCTCGCAGCTCGGCCGCTTCGGCTTCTCCGGCGACAAGGCGCTGACCGAAGTGCGCAGGCTTTCGGGCGGGGAGCGGGCGCGGCTGGCGCTGGCGCTGATCACCCGCGACGCGCCGCATCTCCTCATCCTCGACGAGCCGACCAACCATCTCGACGTCGACGCCCGCGAGGCCCTGGTGCAGGCGCTGAACGGCTATTCGGGGGCGGTGATCGTCGTCAGCCACGACCGGCACATGCTCCAGCTGATCGCCGACCGGCTGGTGCTGGTCGAGGGCGGCACCGCGCGGGACTATGACGGAAGCCTCGAGGATTATACGGCGCTGGTGCTGGCGAAGGACGCAGGGACCGCTGCCGAGTCGCCCAGGGCCAACCGCAAGGACGAGCGCCGGGCGGCGGCGGCGGCGCGGGAGAAGGGGCAGAAGCTGCGTTCGCGGGCCAAGGCGGCGGAAGCGGAGGTGGCGAGGCTGACCGAGCTTCGAAGCGCGATCGACCGCGCGATGTTCGATCCCTCCGGAGCGGCGCCGGCGCTGGCCGACCTCACCATGGGCGAGCTGATGAAGCGGCGCGCGCAGGTGGAGCGGGCGCTGGCGGCGGCCGAGGAGCAGTGGCTGGAGGCGAGCGAGGCGCTGGAGCGGATCGCGGCCTGATCGTCGCCCCGGCGAAGGCTGGGGCCCCAAGGGATGAGGACCGCGGCGCTTTTCACCCGCTGGGGTCCCAGCCTTCGCTGGGACGACGGGATGCGCTAAGGCGCCGCCATGATGCCCCGCGTCCTGATCGACACCGCCCTCGTCCCGGGCGGCGGCGAGCTCCGGCTGGTCCGGCGCGGCGCCGATTTCTGGATCATGCTCGGTGCCAACGCGCTGATGAGCACCCGCCTGCGCGGCTCGGAGGAGGCGCTCGCCACCCTGGCCTGCGAGCGGATCGCGGGGCGGTCTCGGCCGGCGGTCCTGATCGGGGGCCTCGGCATGGGCTTCACGCTGCGCTCGGCGCTGGGCGCGCTCGGGAGCGATGCGAGGCTGGTCGTCTCGGAGCTGGTTCCGGCCATCGTCGCCTGGGCTCGCGGCCCGATGGCGGACGTCCATGGCGGCAGCCTCGACGATCCGCGGGTCGACATCGTCGAGAGCGACGTCGGGGACCTGATCGCGGCCGCGCGCTCAGACTATGACGCGATCCTGCTCGACGTCGACAACGGTCCCGACGCGCTGAGCCGCGACGCCAACGACCGCCTCTACGATCTCGCCGGGCTGCGCCGGGCGCGGGCGGCGCTTCGGCCGGGCGGAGTGCTTGCGGTCTGGTCCGCGGCCCCCGACCGCGCCTTCGCTCGGCGGCTCGGCGAGGCGGGCTTCGCGGTGGAGGAGGTCACGGTGCGCGCGCATGCGGGACGGAAAGGGGCCAAGCATATGATTTGGCTGGCGACCAGATGAAGCCCCTCTCCCGTCCTTACGGGAGAGGAGGGGCCCGCCGCGTAGCGGTGGGAGGTGAGGGTCTTGCCGAGTCAGTGCTACAGACCCTCACCCTCCCGCTTCGCGGGCCCCTCCCTCTCCCGCGAAAAGCGGGAGAGGGTAATCACCAGATGCGGACCCGGTCCTCCGGCGCGATGTAGAGCTTGTCGCCGGGCTTCACTGCGAACGCCTCGTACCAGGCGTCGACGTTGCGCAGCGGGGCGATCGCCCTGACCATGCCGGGGCTGTGGGGGTCGCCGACCAGCTGCTGGCGGAGCGCCTCGTCGCGGAACAGGGTGCGCCAGACCTGGCCCCAGCCGAGGAAGACGCGCTGGTCGCCGGTGAAGCCGCCCAACACCGGCGCCGGCTTGCCGCCGAGCGAGGTGCGATAGGCTTCGAGGCCCAGCGTGATGCCGCCGAGATCGCCGATATTCTCGCCCATCGAGGCGCGGCCGTTAATGTGGACTCCGGGCAGGTTCGGGAATTCATAGGCTTCGTATTGCGCGCCGAGCTTCGTCGCCTGCGCCTCGAACTTGGCGGCGTCCTCGGGCGTCCACCAGTCGCGAAGCACTCCGGCATAATCGGACTTGCGGCCCTGATCGTCGAAGCCATGGGTGATTTCGTGGCCGATGACTCCGCCGATGCCGCCGTAATTGACCGCCGGATCGGCGTCGGGATCGAAGAAGGGCGGCTGCAGGATCGCGGCGGGGAAGACGATCTCGTTCTTCACACTGTTGTAATAAGCGTTCACCGTCTGCGGGGTCATGCCCCACTCGGCCTTGTCGACCGGCTGGTCGATGCGGTTGCGGCGATAATCCCATTCGAAGCGGGCGGCGCGCTCGGCATTGCCGACCAGGTCGCCCGGGACGACCTCGAGACCCGAATAATCGCGCCACTTCTCCGGATAGCCGATCTTGACGGTGAAGCCCTCCAGCTTCTTCAGCGCCTCGGTCTTGGTCGCCGGCCCCATCCAGTCGAGGGCACGGATGCGCGAGCCCATGGCGGTGCGCAAATTGGCGACCAGGGCGTCCATCTTCGCCTTCGACTCGGGCGGGAAATAGAGCTTCACATAGTCGCGCCCGATCGCCTCGCCCATCGCGTTCTCGGCAAAGGTGACGCCCCGCTTCCACCTTTCGCGCTGCTGCGGCTGGCCGTTGAGGAACTTGGAGCGGAACTCGAACTGGGCGTCGACGAAGCGCTTCGAGAGCAAAGGCGCGATCTCGTCGGCCGTGTGGAAGGCCTGCCAGGCCTTGAGCGTCTGGAGATCGGTGTCCGCGAAGATCCTGGCGATCTTCGGGAAGGCGGTGTTCTGGGCGACGATCGCCTTTTCGGCGCGGCCGACGCCGGCGGCGTCGAGGAACACCGCCCAGGGGAAGCCCGGCGCCTGCGCCTCCAATTGGGCGCGGGTCATCAGGTTATAGGTCTTGTCGCGGTTGCGGCTCTCGGCGCGGGTCCAGTGCGCCTCCGCGATCTTCGTCTCGAGCGCGAAGACCTGGCGGGCCGAGCCGGCCGGGTCGGGCCAGCCGGCCATGGCCAGCATCTGCTCGACATATTGGAGATAGCGGTCGCGCTGCGGCTTGAACTTCGAGTCGACGTAGAATTCGCGGTCGCCGAGGCCGAGGCCCGACTGGCGCAGGTAGAGGGCGTAGACGTCGGGCTTCTTGGCGTCGTCGCTGACGCCGGGGCCGAAGAAGCTCGAGCCGAAGCCGCCGAGCGCCCGGCCCATCAGCCGGGCGACGTCGTCCTTGCTCCTCGCCTGGTAGACGGGGACCAGGCGGGCGAGGAGCGGGACGGCGTCGGCGCGCTCGGCCGCCGGCTCGTCCATGAAGCCCCGGTAAAGCGCCGCCACCTTGCCCTCGTCGCCGGCGGCGCCGCGGCGATAGCTCTCGACCAGCCTCCGCAGCCGCACGTCGGAGAGGTCGCGAAGCACGGCGAACGAGCCGTAGGACGAGCGGTCGGCCGGGATTTGGGCGCTCTTCGCCCAGGCGCCATTGACGTAGGCGTAAAAATCGTCGCCGGGCTTGACCGTGCGGTCCATGCCGGCGGCATCGAAGCCCCAGCTGCCGTAGCGCGTCGCCTCGACGGCAGCGCCGCCGCCGGGCTCCGCCTGGAACAGGGCCTGCACAGTGCAGTCTTCGTCGAGGCAATCGTGGCGTTCGCGGGCGGCCGCCGGGGCGGCGGCCAAAGCGAGGATCGAGGCGGCGAAAACAAGACGCTTCTTCAACACACGGATCTCCGGATTCTTCGCGATAGGAGGCGCCGGAGCGCCGATGCGCGGCGATAGCGCGCGCCGGAAAAGTTCGCAAATCCACCTCAGGACCGGCGGAAGTTTCAAAGGTTCAGCTTCCATGGAAGCAGAAAATACGGGCTGAACCTTTCGTCCGGGCAAGCCTCGCCATGTCGCCGCCCCGCCGCCGCCAAGGCCGGTCCCAAAGGCAATTCACGCTTCATCCTGTTACGAACATAAGCGGAACATAGTCAGATTCAAGGCCCGCATGGGGAGGCTATCAATCGTATGCGATCCTGACCAGGCCGGCCGCGCGCGTCGCCAGCGAACGCGCCTCATCCGCCGTGGCGCCGGTCGCCAGCGCCACGCCCATCCGGCGGTTGGGACGGGTCACCGGCTTGCCGAAGATGCGGATGTCGACCTCGGCGCCTTCGCGGCCCAGAGCGAGCGCCTCCGCCACGCCTTCGTAGCGGAAGCGCTCCGACTCGCGGTCGGCGAGGATCACCGCGGACGCGGCGGCGGGCGCGGTGAGGGCGATGTGGGGGATGGGGTGCCCGAGCACGGCGCGCGCGTGGAGGTCGAACTCGGTGAGGTTCTGCGAGATCAGGGTGACCATGCCGGTGTCGTGAGGACGAGGGGAGAGCTCGGAGAAGATCACCTCGTCGCCGGCGACGAAGAACTCGACCCCGAACAATCCGTAGCCGCCGAGATCATCGACCACCTTCCCGGCCATCGCCTGCGCGTCCGCCAGCGCCCGCTCCGACATCGGCGTCGGCTGCCAGCTCTCGCGATAGTCGCCTGCCTCCTGGCGGTGGCCGATCGGCGGGCAGAAGAGGATTCCGCTTCGGGTGCGGATCGTCAGCAGGGTGATCTCATAATCGAAGCGGACGAACGCCTCGACGATCACCCGCGCCCGGTCGCCGCGCATGTTGGCGACGGCATAGTCCCACGCGGCGCGCAGCCCGGCGGCGGCGTCGACCGTGCGCTGGCCCTTGCCGGAAGAGGACATGACCGGCTTCACCACGCACGGAAAGCCGGTGTGGGCGGCGGCGGCCTCCACCTCCTCGAAGCTCTCGGCGAAAAGGTAGCGGGACGTGCGCAGGCCCAGACCTTCCGCCGCCAGCTCGCGGATCGAGTCGCGGTTCATCGTCATCATCGTCGCCCGGGCCGACGGGACCACCGTCGTTCCCGCGGCTTCGAGCTCGGCCAGCACCTCGGTCCGGATCGCCTCGACCTCGGGCACGACGTAATCGGGCCGATAGCGCAAGATCGTCTCGCGCAGGCGTTCGCCGTCCAGCATCGGGAAGACCTCCGCCGAGTCGGCGACCTGCATGGCGGGCGCTCCGGCATAGCTGTCGCAGGCGACCACCCAGGCGCCGAGCCGCTTGGCCGAGATGGCGAATTCCTTGCCGAGCTCGCCGGAGCCGAGAAGCAGGATGCGGGCGGTAAAGCTCATAAGGCGCCGCCGAGCCGGGCCCGGCACCGCGCCTCCTGCTCCGCCCCGGCCGCGGTGACTTCGAGTCGCTGGACCTCGAACTCGGCCTTGCCCTCGGGAAGGAAGCGGATCACCCTCTCGCCGGCTTCGTCCGACACAAGGTAGGCCATCTCGACCGTCGAATCGCCCACCTTGCCCGCTTCGCGGCGGATCAGCCGCATGCCGTCGCGCAGGCCGGAGGCGAAAGCGGGGCCGTCGGGCACCACCCCGGTGATGATTCCGCCGGCCTCGCGGGTCGCGGCGGCGTCGTAGCCGCGGTCGAACTCCCGGCGCCGGGCGGCGACGAGGCGGGCGCAGTCGCCGAACAAGTCGGCCGGAAGCAGCAGGGGCTCGCCGCGGCGGGCGTAACGTTCGAGGTCGGTGTCGATGTCGATGCCGGTCTGCTCCTTCAGGGCCTTGCGGAACAGGGCGGTGGCGAGCTCGGTGCTGTTCTCCGCCGCCTTGCGCTGGGCGCGAAGCACGCTTTCGAGGCTCTGCCTGCCGGCCGAGCGGGCGGCGATTTCGGCATCGAGCTTGGCCGCGAGCAAATGGCCGCGGTCGTAGCTGACCTGCTGCACCGCCTGGTCGGTCCAGAAGCGCGCCGCTATCTCGTCGGCCTTGATCGTCTTGGCCGGCGAGGTGCCGTAGCGAAGCAGGGTCTCGTTGGTGTCGGCCGCCCAGTCCGACAGCGACCACAGGCCGGCGCGGAGCAGCACCTTGGCGGCGAGATAATCGTCGAAGCCCTCGCTGAACCAATAATCTTTTGCCTCATCCTCCTCGGGCATGGCGCCGAGCGCGATCGGCACCCAGCCATGCATATATTCGTGGGCGAGGAAGCGGACCGCCTGCTTCAATTCGAACGCGCTGGTCGAGGCGATCGAGAAGGCGTCGGCGCGGCCGGTGCCGGTGTAGGAGAGGCCCGAGGGCAGATCGCCCAGCGGCGCCATGGCGACGAGGAAAGGCGTGCTTCGATCGCCCCAGAAGCTATCCTCGGCAGCGACGATCGGGGCGACGGTGTCGGCGAGCTCGTCGGGCGTGAAGTTCCATTGGCCGAGCACCGCCACCCGCAGCGGCGCGCCGCCCAGGTCGCGGCGGACGATCCTGAGGTGGGCGCCGCCGATCGCGACGACGTCGATCAGGTTGGCGAGCGTCGTCGGCTTGCCGCCGAGATGATCGAGGTCTGAGGCGACGGTCCAGCCTTTGGGCAGCTTGCCCCATTTGAAGCGGGCGGGGCGGGCGTCGTCGCCCGACCTCGCGAAGACGCTCTCGCCGTGGACGAAGAACCAGTCGGGGCGTACCAGCGGCCGCGCCTTCTCGTAGGCGAAGCCGGGATCCCCGGCATAGGCCGAGACGATCCTGTAGCGCACCTTGAGTCGGGCGCCGGGGCGGTGGCGGACGACGGGATGGTCGTAGCTGCCGCCGAGGCTGTTGGCGCCGCCGATCCTGAGCTTCGTCGCATAGCGCCAGAGCTCGCTCGAGCCGGCCCAGACGCTCGGCAGGAACAACTCGGTCTCGCCGTCCTCGTCGCCCGGCAGGCGCATCTCCATGTCGAGCGCACGGCTGCCGTCGCGCTGGAGGACGGGGGTCATCTTGTAGGAAATGGGTTTTTGGGGCGGCGGCTTGGCGGCGACGAGGAGCGAGGCCGCGGCGGCCAGGATTGGGTAAGCGACAGAGTTCAAGAAGGTCCTCCCCGGATTCGGAGGGACTATAGGGGCATTGGTTCCTCCCCGGAACGGGGAGGAGCTCAGAGGTCGAAATAGCCTTTCAGCCGCTCCAGCGTTTCGTCGACGCTGCGGTGGTGGATGAACACTCCGCCCATTTCCTCCCACAGATGCGCATGCCGGAGCTGGTCGTCGACCAGCACGTCGCCTTCCCTGGCGTGCTTGCGCTTGTCGCGGGCGAGGGTGGTGATGATGCGGGTCCCGGGGAAATATTTCGCTGCCCACCTGACCTTCTGGCCGGCCGCCCAATTGCCCTGGGGAAGGCCGGTGAGGATGATCGGATCGAGGTGCCTGACCGCCTCGAACAGCTCGGTGGCGCCGTCGAGCAGCGGCAGTCCGAAATAGAAATCGGGCGCGCTCGCCAGCTTCGCCCAGAAGCGGCCGAGGCCGTGGCGTTTCTCGAAGGGGCGGGGGTGCATGCCGAGGACGGCCGCCGCGCCCTTGTTGAAATCGGCGAGGACGCCGTCGCAGTCGAGATAGAGCTGTCGCGCCATGCCTCGGGGCCAGCGCGCGGGAGCGAGCTTGATCGGCATGGGCAGGTCGAACGGCACCCAGGGCCGAGCGGCGAGGACGTCGTTCGATTCCTGCGCCCGCCGGCCCGGCTCGAGCGACCAGGTGATATGATAGGTGCTTCCGTCGGGACGGTCGGTCGTGCCGGCGATCGCAACCACCATCGCCTCGACGCCGCTGCCGTCGTCGACCCGTCCGACCATCTCCGCCTGCGTCTCCTCGGGAAGCGCCGCGTCCCCGGCCGACCTCGTGCGGAGCGTGACGTGATCGGCGTCGACGTTGCGATAGCGGGGCCGGAACTGCTGGAGCAATTCCTTCCTCTGCTCGCGGTCGAGCTTCCAGCCGATGACGCTGTCGCCGCTGCCGGCCGAGGCGGCGGCCTGCCGGGCCGAAGGTGCCATGGCTCCCCAAAGCGCGGGTGCGGAGCGGGTTCCACGCTCGGGCGTTCAGGACGGCGAAGGAGAGGCTCAATGGGCGGCGACAAACGGGACCTGCCATCGGACGAAGAGGCGGCCGAGGCCGAGGCCGAGAAGAGCCGGCGCGAGCTGGACGAGGTGCCTCCGCCGGGGACGGACCCGCTGCACGAGGGCCCTTGATCGTCATCCCAGCGAAGGCTGGGATCATGGCGGGTGAAAGGCTCCGTGGTCTTCACCCCTTGGGCCCCCAGCCTTCGATGGGGCGACGGGGTTGGCCGACATCCAATCCCCCACCGCGCTCGCCTCCTCCGCGCTCATTACCAGGCCGAGCTTTGTCCGACGCCACAGCACGTCGTCGGCGGTGCGGGCATATTCCCGGTCCCTTAGCCAACGCAGCTCGATCTCGTGCAGGCCGGCGCCGAAATGGCGGCCGAGGGCGGCGAGGCTGCCGGCATCGCCGAGCATGTCGCGGAGCCGGGTGCCGTAGGCGCGCGACAGGCGGGCGAGGAGAGGTTGCGGCATCCACCGGCCGACGCGCTCGAGCCATGCGAGGAAATCGGGATAGAGGTCGCCGCCGGGCAGGAAGCTGTGCGAGGTGGCGCGGCGGCCCTCGACTCCGAGCCGGTCGAGGGCCTCCTGCGCCAGCGCCCGGGCGGTGGTGATCTTGCCGCCGAAGACGGAGAGCAATTTCGGCCCCGGCGCCGGGTCGAGCTCGAGCCTGTAGTCGCGGGTGACGGCCTTGGGGTCGGCGGCGCCGTCGTCCCAGAGGGCGCGGATCCCGGCATAGCTCCAGACGATGTCGCCCGGGACGACCTGGACAGTGAAATAGCGGTCG
>JAXDPG010000096.1:0-4206 GCA_034668485.1 Sphingomonadales bacterium | reverse complement strand
ACAAATATTGGGTGGTGGCGCTCGACATATCGGGCGCCAATCCGGGACCCGGGAAGTTCCATGCCTTTCCAGTCGATTCGGACGCAGCTCCGATATCGTCGGTCACGTCACCCTGCCCGCAGGCCTGGCACGGCTACTGCACCAAATTCTCGCCCGACGGCACTCTCCTCGCCACGGCCTCGCAAACCAGCATCGACATCTTCAGCTTCAGCCGGTCGACGGCGCTGATCGCCCCGCATTCCCAGGTGATCAAGATTCCGACGAAGAACCAGTACGGCAGCGCCTACGGACTGGAATTCTCCCCCGACGGCCGCTTCCTCTACTTCACCGGCTATCAGGACGGTTATATCCGTCGCCATACGATCGGCTTGTCCGGAAGCCAAACCAACTTCTCTCTCACCGACCATATCGCCGACTGGCTGACGCCGGGTTGGAACAGCTACTTTGTCGGCGCGCTTCAGCTCGCGCCGAACGGCAAGATCTACGGGACCAAGGTCAGCCAGAAGACGCTGTTCGAGATCGGCAACCCGAACGCGACCTCCCCCAGCGGCGTGTTGTTCAGCATCAACGCCGCCAAGGCCGGAGGCGGCGACCTGCAGCTCCCCAACGAAGCCTATCTCGGCCTGCCGACCTTCACCCGGATCGCGGACGACTGCCGCGCGCAGGAGGATCGCTGTGCACGTCTCGCCGCCCAGGTGGACGAGCTGATCGCCTCGCACGAGCTTCACAATTCGATGCTCACCTGCAAGGGCGAGGCGCCCGGGGACCCGCGCTGCGAGCCGCTCGACATCCCGCCGCTCCAGCCGCAGGTCTACATCCGCTGGGGCGACAGCCGCTGCGACTGCATCGAGGGCGACGACACCGAAATCATGCACCTCACGATCTGCAATCCCTACAAGAACGTCACCCTGTCCAACCTGGTGGTGAGCCAGCTCGTCGTCGTCGACGGCAATGGCAATCCGGTGCCGAACCTGCCCAACGGCGATCCTTCGGTCGAGCTGGTTCCGATCGGTCCTTACTGCTTCGACGATATCGCGCCCTGCACCTGCGTCACCCGCGAGTTCGTCCTGTGGCTACGCGGCGCGCCGGGCGGAACCTACCATATCGAGGTCAAAGGCATCTGCTTCGACGCCTGCTTCCACGGCGACGCTGACGCCTGCTTCCAGTTCAACGTCTGCAAGGACTGAATCTTGCCTGACTGAGCAATTGGCCTGCCGTGGCGGGTTTCTACACCTGGGCTCGGGGGCCAAGCTAGGCCCTAACCTCCCAGTTCGGCCACACGCTTCAAGACCGCCTCGTCATGCTGGTAAATCTCAACCGGCTCCAGCACCGAATGCCGAGTCTCCTCCTTGCCCACGAACGTTCCGAAATAGCGCACTGTCGGGCTGTTGAAGTGGAGGCGGGCGATAGTCTTTCGGTTGTTGTCGTCGAGCAGAATCGCGCAATAGGATTTGGCGTCGCGCATGATGACGCGCTTTGGGTCGACGACCTTCGCGGCGATGGCGCGGACGATGTTGAAGCCGGCGATCTCGTCTTCGGTGGTGACGATCTCCTCTGCGGCGGCCCCGAGCTCGTCATCCTCATCAATAGGATTGGTTGCGGTCAAAGCGGAAGTCAGGCGCTCGTTGACCCGGTCGCGAATTAGCGCTGCGATCGAGTTGACGATCAGGCCTTTGAATTCTTCCTTCACCTGGGATGTGAGGCGCCCCTCAGAGACACGCCCGGCGATGATGCGGACGAACTCGTCTGACGGTTCGGCGAACTCGTGTTGCAGTTCGCGGGAGACGAGGGACTGCGTTTTTAGGCTGGCTGCCTCCTGCACGATGGTTTGGATATCGAATGCCTGCTTCGTGAAGCGGCTGAGGGTGCGGAGGTCCTGCTTACGCAGCGAGTCCAGCGTGCAAGTGAAGAAAGGCTTGTCATCCATCCGGTTCGGTGCGTCGAGGTCCGAGAAGAATTTATAAACAACCCCGTTAGTGAGCACCGCGACGCGCGCATCGGTGACGCTGAAATAGCGGAAGAGTTGGGCCGCATTTTTCACGCTCAGCTCGGTGTTCGCCGGCTTGCATTCGACCAGCATGGTGACCTTGCCGCCCTGACAAATCGCGTAGTCGACCTTTTCGCCCTTCTTGGTGGCAACGTCGCAGGTGAATTCCGGTACGACCTCGCCGGGATTGAAGACGTCGTAGCCGAGTGCCCTCAGGAACGGCATGACGAGCGCGTTCTTGGCGGCCTCCTCCGTCAGCAGAACTTCCCGATGATCGCTGATGACCTTCGCCAGTTCGGCGAGCCTAGCTTCCATTTCCATGATGTCGCCCCACAACCCGTCGGAATAGATTAACCCAGTCGCCAGAGCGCGCAATAGAATCTTGCAAGGATGTGCAAGCGGCCCGGCCATATCCGGATTTTGTGGACCCGATTCGGTCCCGTACAGAGCGACAAACACCGTCGCGAGGCCCGATGAGCGAGTCGCAGATCCTGACTCTGAACGAGCGGGTGAAGGGGTTTTCGAACTATTTGTTCAACCTGTCCGCCGCGCTGCTCGCCGCGGCCGTGGCGCGGGCATGGGTGAACGGAGGAGTGGACCTCAGCCGCGCTGCTGTGGCTCGCCGTCGCAATCGGCTTCATCTTGCTCGCTCACGGGGTGCTGTACCTGCTCAACCGGAGATTTCGGTGAAATGACGATCCCACCGCTTGCCGATCTGCTTCCTGCGATCCTGGCCCTGGCCGTCGGCCTCGGGGTCTTCGCCGCCGCCCACGTGACGGCGTGGCGGGCCCACGCCCGCGCCGACAGGGAAGCCGCCAAGCAGCGCGCGGAGGCGGGTCCTCCGCCCGGCCTCTAAACCATCGCCGCCAGCGCCCCGCAGACCACGGCCAGAAGCAGCGCCAGGATCATGATCGGCTGCCACGGCACCCAGCCGGGCCGGTCGACGTCGCGGCGCCTGGCGCGGGCGTGGTCGCGCCAGGCGGCGAGGGCGGCCAGAGCGGCGAAGAAGGCGGCGGCGGCCCAGAGGAGCCGGGCGGGGTCGAGGTCGTCCAAGTCGATCATCGTCGAAAAGTGGTACTTTTCGCCGGGGAGGGGAAGAGGGTGGATGCCGGATCAAGCCCGGGATGACGGGAGGGCTATCGAGTCAGCTTGTCGACCTTGGCCTTGAGCGCGGCGAGCTCGGCTCGGAGGCGCTCGATCTCGACCTCGCGGCCGCCGCCTTCCTCCCCTTCCTCCTCGCGGCGGGCGCGGCCGCCGGTCGCGGCGGACTGGAACAGCTCCATGTTGCGGCGGGCGAGCTCGGCGAACGGATTGGCGGCGAAGGCGCCGGCGAGCGTTTCGCGAAGCTGCGACTGGCCCTGCTGGAAGGCCTCGAGGCTGGCCTCCAGATATTGCGGAAGCATCGCCTGCACCTGGCCGCCGCCATACATTCCGATCAGCTGCCTGAGGAAGCTGACCGGCAGGAGGGTCTGGCCGCGGCTCTCCTCGTCCATGATGATCTGGGTGAGGACGTTGTGGGTGATGTCCTCGCCGCTCCTCGCGTCGACGACCTTGAACTCGCGCTTCTGGCGGACCATCTCCGCCAGCCGCTCGAGCGTGATGTAGCACGAGCTTTCGGTGTCATAGAGCCGCCGGTTGGCGTATTTCTTGATTATGACGACGTCGTCGCCGGATCCCGAGGCCGCCATGGCTGCTCCCCAAATCGAGGAGTCCGCCCTAGCACCGAAACTTGACGCGCCGCAACACAGGCCGCGGCCCTTGCCTCTGTTCCTCGCCATGCTGCGCCGCGAGACGCAAGGGGCGCCGGAGCGGCTGGCGCGGGCGCTGGCCGGCCTCCGGCGCTACCAGGAGGCACAGCGCGAGGCGCCGCCGCCGGTGCCGCCGCCGGTGGCCGAGCTCCTCGGGGCGACGGTCAGGGATTATGGCCCCGGATCGGGGTCCGGGGCAGGCTCCGGGCCGCCGGTGCTGTTCGTGCCCTCGCTGATCAACCCGCCCTCGATCCTCGACCTGCCGGGGCGCTCGCTGCTGCGGTGGCTGGCGGCCGACGGGCGGGTGCGGCCGCTGCTGCTCGACTGGGGCTGGGACGTCGGGGCGCGATCGGCGCTTTCGGTGGCCGGGCATGTCGACGAGATCCTGCTGCCGCTGATCGGGAAGCTGGGCGAGGCGCCGGCGCTGGCCGGCTATTGCCTCGGCGGGACGATGGCGCTGGCGGCGGCGGG
>JAXDPG010000095.1:0-3385 GCA_034668485.1 Sphingomonadales bacterium | reverse complement strand
GTCCCATAGCCAGTAGGGCGCAATAAGCGCGGCGCATGCGCCATTCAGTGGCGGGCGCCCTTGAGACGGCGCAATGCGCTGCGCCTGCTGCGCCCTACGCTCGCTGAGTGTTCAGCGCGACGGCTTCGCGAACGAGCGCCTTCAACGCCTTTTCATCGATCCTGTCGCCCTCATGGAAATCGATGGCGCGCCTGGTGTTGCCCTCGAGACTGGAGTTGAAGAGGCCTGAAGGGTCCTCCAGCGAGGCGCCCTTGGCGAACGTCATCTTCACGTGATTCTTGTACGTCTCACCCGTGCAGATCATTCCGGCGTGGTACCACACCGGAACCCCTCTCCATTTCCACTCCTCGACCACCTCGGGGTCGGCCTGCTTGACGAGAGTTCGGATCCGAGCCAGCCTCTCTCCCCGCCAATCACCCAGCTCCTCGATCCTCGCGTCTATCAGCTGAGAGGGAGGGGTTCCTCCCTCTCCCTCCTTCGAGCCGCTCTTCCTTTTCATGGTTGTCGTCGCTTTCTTCGTGGCTGTTGTCGCTCGTCTGTCGCTTGAGTATCTTCGCTGGCCGCCTTGATTGCATCGCGAATGGAACGCCCCAAGACTGGCGCTCGGCCAACAGTTCGCGAGCCGTGTCGATTTCAACGACCTTCGTTCGTCGCAGTGGGTAAAGGCGGGAATATCTGGCATACCGAGCTTCCGCGAAGACGACCCGAAAGGACAGCGAGATGAGAGTGATGGCGATAGTCAAGGCGACCGAGGACTCCGAGGGCGGCGTGATGCCGAGCGAGGAGCTGCTCGCCGAGATGGGCAAGTTCAACGAGGAGATGGTCAAGGCCGGGGTGCTGCTGGCCGGGGAGGGTCTGCACCCGACCTCGAAGGGCGCCCGGGTCAGCTTCGGCGGCGACGGCGAGCGGACCGTGATCGACGGTCCCTTCGCCGAGACCAAGGAGCTGATCGCCGGCTACTGGCTGATGCAGGTTCGCTCCTTCGAGGAGGCGGTGGAGTGGATCAAGCGCTGCCCCAACCCGCACAACGAACCGGGCGAGATCGAAATTCGCCAGGTCTTCGAGGCGGAGGACTTCGGCGAGGAGTTCACGCCGGAGCTGCGCGAGCAGGAGGAGCGCACCCGGGCGCAGGCGGAGCAGAACCAGTAGCGGGCTGACGGCGCGGCGGGCGGGCTGAGCATGGAAGGAGACGACGCCCGCCGCGCGATCGATGCGGTCTGGAGGATCGAGTCGGCCCGGCTGATCGCCGGGCTGGCGCGCATCGCCGGCGATGTCGGCGTGGCCGAGGACCTGGCCCAGGACGCGCTGCTCGCCGCGTTGGAGCAATGGCCGGCATCCGGCGTTCCCGACAATCCCGGCGCCTGGCTGATGACGACGGCGAAGAACCGGGCGATCGACCGCATTCGGCACAGTGAGATGGCGGCCCGCAAGGAGGAGGAGTTAGGGCGCGAAGTCGAGCTGCGGGTGCGTCTCTCAGAGCCCGACCTCGCCGCCGTCGCCGACGACGAGATCGGCGACGACCTGCTCAGCCTGATCTTCACCGCCTGCCACCCGGTGCTTTCGACGGAGGCGCGGGTGGCGCTGACGCTGCGCCTGGTCGGCTCGCTGAGCACCGCGGAGATCGCCCGCGCCTTTCTCGCCAGGGAGTCGACGGTGGCGCAGCGGATCGTCCGCGCCAAGCGGACGCTCGCCGAGGCCCGGGTGCCGATCGAGGTACCGGGCGCCGCCGAGCGCGAGCAGCGACTTGCCTCGGTGCTGGAGGTGATCTACGCGATCTACAACGAGGGCTATGCGGCGAGCGGGGGAGAGGACTGGATCCGGGCCGACCTCTGCGAGGAGGCGATGCGGCTGGGGCGGATCCTCACTGGCCTGGCGCCGCGCGAGCCGGAGGCGCTGGGCCTGGTGGCGCTGATGGAGCTACAGGCGGCGCGTTTCCCGGCGCGTACGGGCGCCGCGGGCGAGGCGATCCCGCTGTTCGAGCAGGACCGCTCGCGCTGGGACTTCGTCCTGATCGGGCGCGGCCTGAAGGGGCTGGAGCGGGCAGAAGCGCTGGGGCGGCCGCTCGGCCCATACGCGCTGCAGGCGGGGATCGCCGCCTGCCACGCTCGGGCGCGAACGCCCGAGCAGACCGACTGGGAGCGAATCGTCGCCCTCTACGACGGCCTCGCAGCGATTACCGGCTCGCCGGTCGTGCGGCTGAACCGGGCCGTCGCCGTGGGGATGGCGTTCGGCCCGGCGGCGGGGCTGGAGCTGCTCGACGGTCTCGCCGGCGAGCCGGCGCTTGCCGGCTACCACCTGCTGCCGGCCGCACGCGGCGAGCTGCTCGAGCGGCTCGGCCGCGAGGAAGAGGCCGGAGCGGAGTTCGCCCGGGCAGCGACGATGACCGGGAACTCGCGCGAGCGCGAGCTGCTGCAGGCGCGGGCCGAGGGGCGGCGCCAGGCGCCGCGCTGACTATTTCACCATTCGAACTGCGATCGGTCGTCAGCTCAACAAACGCTGATTGTTTCGACAAGCGGCGAGCGCCGTGTTAGCGTGCGACCAACAGCCGTCGGGTGCGGGAACCCGGCGGATTCTCTAGGGAGGCAATATGAAGTGGAGTCGCATCTCCGCGGTCCTCTGCGTGATCGCGTTCTGTGCCCTGTCCGCCAGCTCTGCATGGGCGACGAAGTACGTCGCTCTGGGGGATTCCTACTCATCCGGCACGGGAACGCGTACCTACTACGAAGCGAACTGCCAGCGGTCGATCTACGCCTATCCGTACTTGCTGCACAACGCCCACCCCACGTGGACGTTCGTCAACGCGACCTGCTCCGGCGCGAAGACCGGGGACATTCTCAACACCCAGGTGAACAGCGTCACCTCGGACACCAACTGGGTCAGCTACACGATCGGCGGCAACGACGCAGGTTTCTCCAGCGTGATCACGGAGTGCGCCCTGCCGGGATGGGCATCCAATTGCAACGGGGCGATCGATGGCGCCCAGTCCTATATCCAGAACACGCTGCCGGGCCGGCTCGACCTGGTCAACAACGCGATCAAGTCGCGGGCGTCGAGCGCGAAAGTGGTGGTGCTCGACTATCCGCGCCTCTTCAACGGCACGGACTGCAATGCGGCCACCTTCTTCAGTCCGAGCGAGGAGACGCGACTGAACCAGACGGCGGACATGATGAAGAACGTGATCAGCGCGGCGGCCACGCGCGCGGGGGCGAACTTCGTCTTCCGCGACGTCATCCCCCCGTTCATCGGCCACGCGGTCTGTGACGGTGGCGGCGGGTCCTCGACGGAGTGGATCAACGGCCTCTCGAACCCGACGGGGGAGAGCTACCACCCGAAGATCACCGGCCACGCCAGCGGCTATTACCCGGTGATCCACGCGGTCACGGGC
>JAXDPG010000094.1:0-4394 GCA_034668485.1 Sphingomonadales bacterium | reverse complement strand
GGCGTCGTAGACGCAGAAGGTCCGGGTCTTGTCGGCCGAGACGTAGCTGTGCACCCAGCTCACCCCCTCCTCCGCATTGGTGGCGACGATGCCGCACAGGGCCTGGGCGCCGTCGGGATTGACCGGGACGTTGAGACCGTCTGGAAAGGTGCGTTCGACCATATAGCGGGGCATCTCGATCCTCCTGCTGCGGGATGCGCGCGGTCTAGCAGCGTCGCCGCCTTACCGGAAGCTCCCCAGAGCCGGGAGCGGGCGGCGGCGCCGTGGCGCCGCCGCCGTCCGGCCTCAGTCCTTCAGCGCGGCCGAGACCTTGCCGCCATTCTTCTCGAGCTCCTCCATGACCCTCTTGTGGAGCCAGATGTTCATCTCGGCGCTGCCGTCCTTGGCGCCGGTATAGCCCAATTCGGTGGCCAGCTCCTGGCGGTTGGCGAGGCTCGAATCGAGGTCGAGCAGCTTCATCAGATCGACGATCGACGATTGGTAGTTGAGCTTCTCGCCCTTCTTCGAAGCGGCGTCGGCGAGCACGGCGTCGACGTCGACATGGACGGGCGCGGCGGCGGCCGGCTTCATCTGGGGCATGGCGGGGTTGCCGGGCTGCTGCGCCTGGGGCTGGGCCGCCTGGGCGCGGCCGAAAATGGCGTCGCGGATCTTGCCGAAGATACTCATGCTCACTGTCTCCTGTCGGGAAAGCCGCCGGGAAGGCGGCCTCTCGCGACAATCACCGGCGGCGCCCGAAGTTGCGGCGCGGCAGCGCGGAGGCGACGAAGCGATTCCAACGGCGGGCGAACCGGGCGGCGGCGCGGGTCTGGCCGGACGGGCTCCGGTCGCGCTATCCGGACGGCATGACCTCCAACCGACCCACCGGCGGACCGCCCGCGCGCACCTTCCGCGAGATCGCCTCGCTCCATTTCGACGAGGCGGAGGCGCTCGGCTTCCCAGTCTTCCTGACCTCGTCGGCGAAGAGCAGCCCGGTCAACGGCACCCCCTATCTCGCCCCCTATGCGCGCTTCCGCGAGGCGGCGGCGCGCTGGCCGGGGCGGGCGCGGCTGGTCGAGGCGCTGGAGCGCGTCAGGGGCGAGGCGGAAGGGCTCGGAGCGGCGGTCGACTTCATCCTGATCGGCGGCAGCTTCACCGAGACCGCGAAGCCGGCGCCGGGCGACGTCGACTGCGTGCTCTTCTACCGCCGCCGCGAGCCGGCGGCTCGGATCGACCCGCCGGCGCTGGCCGCGATCGAGCGGCGCGGCAAGGCCGAGGGCGCCGACGCCCGCTTCGTCGCCCTCGACGGCGATCCGGCGGTGCTGATCAAGAGCGTCTCTTATTATTCGATCCTCTATTCGAACGACAAGCATGAGGAGGACAGATACGGCGTGCGCGTCGTGCGGGCCCTGTTCCTGCTCGACTGCCGGGAGGGGAGGGCGGGCCCGCCGGCATGATCGCCCCGAAGACCCATCATTTCGAGCCTCCCCGCGCGGGGAGGCCGGCGAGGATCCGCTCCAGCGCCCAGGGCGAGATCTGGTGCCGCTCGTGGCTGGAATCGATGAGGAGGTCGAAGCGGCCGCCGAGGCGGCGGGCGCGGGCCGCGACGGCGCCCCGATAGCTCAAGGCCGCCCGCCCGGCGAAGCAGCAGGGGTCATATTCGTTGAGGATCTGGAGCTGGCCGCGGCCGGCGCCGGCGGCGCCGAGCAGATAGAGGTCGAGATAGGAGATCCGCGCGTAGAGCGCCGGGTCGCTCTGCTCGAAATCGGCCCAGGCGCCGCCCTGCGCGATGTCGGGCGGGATCGAGCCGGCGACCGGGAAGCTCAGGGCGATTCGGGGATCGATCGCCGCCGCCACGACCGTCGTCCAGCCGCCCCCCGACAGGCCGACCATCGCCACCGGCCGGTTCGGGTAGCGCGGCACCAGATAGTTGAGGGCGACGGTGACCGGCTCGACCAGATATTGCTCGGCGAGGCCGGCGGGCGGATGGACCAGGCGCAGCTTGTCGTGGCCGTCGAGGACGATCCGGCCGAGCTGGCCGGCCCCGACCGCCGGCCGGCTGTTGTCGCCGTAGAGCGGCATGGTGAAGGCGGCGACGGCGTAGCCGCGCTCGAGCAACCGGGCGACGACCCCGGCGAGGCCGGTCGGCGGTTCATGGCCGTCATGGACGAGGACGAGGGCGCCGTTCGGCCGCGCCGGAACGAAATGGAGGATCCTGGAATCGATCCCGAAGCCCATCCGGACGGTGAGCCGGTCGAGGCGGGCGAGGTTGGCGAGGCCGGCGAAACGCCGGTCGTCGATGCCGGTCTCGACCGAATCGGGCAGGCGGGAAGGCAAAGCGTCCCGGCCCCAGAGGAGCCGGACGAGCTCGCGGCGGCGGCGCCCGACGTCGGCGGGGGTGCGGACGGTCATCAGCGAGAGGTCGGCCGGCGGCCCCGCCGGCGCCGGATGGCCGGCATGGCGGAGCTGGTGGAAGCGCCATTGCAGGCTCGGATAGGGAAAGAGGCCGTCGCGGACGGCGACGCCGCCATAGACCGCGCCGGCGAGGAAGATCGCGAAGGCGAGCAGGGCGCGCACGAGCCGTGGGCTCCGCAATGCCGCGATCATCGTGGGCCCCTCATCGCCGCGCCTTCTGGCAGCGGCCGGGCCCGCCGTCGAGGGAGGAGCGGTGCCGCGTCTCGAATCGCGGGCCGCCGCCCCTCAATAGCCTTCGGGGACGATCAGTCGCGGGCGGGGCGGCGGCCGGTAGTAGATCAGCGAATCGTCGATTTCCTCCGCCGGAGGCGGCGCGGGAGCGGGGGCGGGCGCCCCGTCCGGCTGTCCGGATCCGGACGAAGTGGACGAAGTGGACGCGGCGGAGGAGTCATCGGCCTGTCCGGTACCGGACGAAGTGGACGAAGTGGACGCGTCCGGCGCGGCGGCGGACGGTTCGTTCCCGGACGAAGTGGACGAAGTGGACGCAGCGGAGGGGTCGTCGGCCTGTCCGGTCCCGGGCGAAGTGGACGAAGCGGAGACGGCCGGCGATTCTGCGGCGCTCGACTCGTCGCCGCCCGGCGGCTCCGTTCGGCCTGTCCAAAGCCGGTCTTCGACCTCCGCTTCCGGGGGAGAGGAAGGCCCTTCGACAAGGCGAGGGCGAACGGATTGGGCGCAAGCTCCGCTCCGGTCCGCGATCGCGGCCGGCGCCGCCTCGCCGGGGAGGCGGCGGCCCCATTCGGCCTCGGCGGCGTGCAGCCGCCCGAGGGCCGCGTCGACGTCGGGCGGCGGGGCGATGCCGCGGTGCCTGAGCCAGCCCTCGATCTCGGAGAGCGGCGCATATTTGAGCGGGTTGCGGGCGCGAAGCAGCTGCATCAGCAGCTTGTTGTCATATTTGACGCGCATGCCGACCCGCTCGCCCTTGTGATAGACCGGCTCCTCCTGGCCGTTGACGGCGCGGTCGAACGCGGTGTCCTCGAGGACGATGTCGGTGACCCGGGCGGCCTCGTCCCAGGCGGCGCGGAAGGCGGCGCCGTCGGGGCTGTTGTAGAGATTGTAGGCGGTGGTCGGCGAGATTCCGATTCGCCTCGCCGCCTCCCGCCCCGAGGCGCCGCCGCCTATCTCTTCAAGGAAGGCCTCCTGGCGCTCGGCGGTGAAGCCGTCGCGGCGCTGGCGGCGCGGCGGCGGGCGGGGGATTTCGGAATCGTACAGCTCGGCCTTGGAGCAATAATAATAAGCGGCGAAGCTGCCGTCTTCCTGGCGGGGAAGGAGGTGCATCGGGCCGTGATCGGGATGGGTCGGCGGGATCTTGCGGCCGTCTTGGTAGACGAGGGCGGGACCCGGGCTGTCGCCGGGCGCGGGCGAATCGGCGGGCGACTCGGAGTTCTGCTTCTGTTCCATATCGTCTTATAGGCAGGAAAAGACCTATCTGACAAATCCTATTTTTCATATTGGGGACGATCGGGGTTTTTTCACCCAAAGCACCAAAGGACTAAAGGGGCCGTGCCTGACCCGCCGGCGTGCGAATGTCGATCGGGGGGCCGGGCTTGTCCGGGACTCTTTGATGCTTTGGTCCCTTGGGTGAGACGATTCAGGCCAAGACTGGGGCGAGGCGGCGGACGTCCCGGCGGAGCATTTCGAGACAGTCTTCGCTGCCGGTGATTTCCCAGGCGAGGTGGGCGACGATGATTTCGAGCTTGGCGGCGAGGGCTGGGAGATCGAATGACGGAGGCGTGGAAATCGGGAGCGGGGACTGACGGTGCGATGGCGCCGGGGCGGGAGGTCGTGTAGACCGGAGCGATGACCGGCGAGAGCGTCTGGCTGCTGATCGGCCTAAGCGTGGGGCTGCTGCTCGCGGCGTGGGCGTGGCGGCGGTTCGACGTTCGGCAGCTCTCGGCGACCTACGACAGCGCGCCGCCCGACGAGCCGTGCTGGACCGAGCAGAT
>JAXDPG010000093.1:0-4137 GCA_034668485.1 Sphingomonadales bacterium | reverse complement strand
GCCGAGAGGACCTCCTTGAGGCCCATCACCCGGGGGGTCCGGTCGGCGTCGAGCACGTTCATGTTCAAGGGCACCCGCACCTCGAGATCGGTGAGCCGGAACAGGCTCTCCTTGAGCAGCTGCGGATCGACGGTGCGGCTGCGGGGCTCGATGACGATCCGGATCAGGGCGTCCGACTCGTCGCGGACGTCGGCCAGGATGGGCAGCTTCTTGTCGGAGATCAGAGCCGCGATCTGCTCGATCAGCTTGTTCTTGGGTACCTGGTAGGGGATTTCGGAGATGATGAGCTGCCACATCCCGTTCGGCAGCTTTTCGATTCCGGTGGATTCCCATTCCGAATCGACCTTCTTCCCAGTTGAGAAGCGGCCGCGCACTCGAAACGCTCCGCGTCCCGTCGCATAGGCCGAAGCGATCAATTCGGGGCTGTCGACCAATACCCCGCCGGTCGGGAAATCCGGGCCCTGCACCTTCGCCATCAGGGTCGAGTGTTCGGCCCTGGGATCCTTGATCAGGACGATCGCCGCTTCGACGATCTCGGCGATATTGTGAGGCGGGATCGACGTCGCCATGCCGACGGCAATGCCGCTGGCGCCGTTGGCGAGCAGGTTCGGGAACAGGCCCGGAAAGACCTCGGGCTCCTCTTCCTCTCCATTGTAGGTCGGGCGATAGTCGACCGTACCCTCGTCGAGCCCGGCCATCAGTTCGATCGCGGCCGGGGTCAGCCTGGCTTCGGTGTAGCGATAGGCGGCGGCGTTATCGCCGTCGATATTGCCGAAATTGCCCTGGCCGTCGACGAGCGGGTAGCGCAGCGAGAAATCCTGGGCGAGGCGGACCATCGCGTCGTAGACCGACTGGTCGCCGTGCGGATGGTATTTGCCGATCGTGTCGCCGACCACCCGGGCGCATTTCTTGTAGCCCGAGGCGGGATCGAGGCGGAGCAGCCGCATCGCCCACAAGAGGCGGCGATGGACCGGCTTCAGCCCGTCGCGCACGTCGGGCAGCGAACGGGCGGTGATCGTCGACAGCGCATAGACGAGATAGCGCTGCGAGAGGGCGTCTTCGAAGGCGTGGTTCTGGATCGGGTCGAGATCGTTCAAGGCGTCGGACATGCCCGACCGATAGCAGCGGGATTCGGCAGAGGCGACATGTGTCTTGTGTTTGTCTACCGATAAGATAATGTAACACGAGCCGGCACAAGATCGGCTCTGAAACGAGAGGAGGTAAGGATGCGCAAGGCAATCTGTTTGAGTCTCCTGCTGGCGACCGCGGCGTGCGGGAGCAGCCCCCGCAACGGCGATTCCGGCCCGGCGATGCGGGAGGAGACGTCCACCTTCAACGCGACCGACGAGACCGCTGTGCCCTCGGCTCGCGAGGCCACCTCGTCCGATGCGCCCCGGCCGCCCGGAGTGGCGCCCACTGCGGCCCCGGGCGTCGCCTTCAACTATCGCTACGCCTTCCGGCTCCCGGCCGTGCATATCGGGCGAGTGCAGGAAGAGCATGCCCAGGCCTGCGAGAAGCTCGGAATCGAGCATTGCCGGATCACCGGCATGACCTATCGCGACGACGGCGACCGCCATGTCGAGGCCCAGCTCGCTTTCAAGCTCGATCCGGCGCTCGCGCGCACCTTCGGCCGCGACGGCATCGCCGCGGTCGCCAAGGCGCAAGGCGAGCTGCTCCAGGCGGCGATCACCGGCACCGACGTCGGCAGCGAGATCGCCGCCGCCACCCGCGACCAGGCCCAGCAGGCCGACGAGGTCCGCCGAATCGAGCAGCAGCTCGCCCGGCCGGGGCTCAGCTCGAGCGAGCGGGTCGAGCTCCAGCAGCAGCTGCAGGCGCTGAAGAGCTCGATCCGGGTCGGCCAGGCCGAGCAGACCGGCCGCCGCCAGGTGCTGGCGAGCACTCCGGTCGTGTTCGACTACGAATCGGGGAAGACCGGCACCCGGCTGGAGCGGGCCTTCGCGGATGCCGGCGACAATTTCGTCGGCGCGGCGACGACCCTGCTGATCGTGCTGGTGACCCTGCTGCCCTGGATCGTGGCTCTGCTTCTGCTCTGGCTGCTGTGGCGGTGGCTGCGCCAGCGCGTGCCGCTCCTTCGGCGGCTGCCGAGAGCGGAGGCCGTGGAGACTAGTCCGCCGGAGGCCTGAAGGCGTCGGCCGGGCCGGCCGGCGCTTCCGCTTCGATCTCGGCGAGCAGCCAGTCGCGGAAGGCGCGGACCTTGGCCCGGCCGCGCTTGTGCTCGGGGTAGACGAGCCAGTGGGCGCGCCGTTCGCAGGCGATCAGCCCGAAGGGCTGGACGAGGCGGCCGGCGGCGAGCTCGGCGCGCCAGAACATCGGGGTCATCATGCCGAGGCCGTGGCCGGCCATCGCCGCCTGCCCTTCGGTCGCCTGCGAATCGAGCCGGATGCCGGGCGCGCGCTCGGCCGGCACGGCGACCCCGGCCGCGTTCAGCCACAGCTTCCACCAATCGTCGTCGGGCGTGAGGCGCGGCGCCCTCAGCACGTCGTCCGGGCGGTGGAGCCCGTGCCGATCGCGGAATTCCGGCGTGCACATCGGTGTGAAATGGTGATGGAAGAGGAAGTGCGTGCGCAGGCCGGGCCACGGACCCGCCCCCATCCGGACCGCGACGTCGGCCTCGTCGCGGGCGAAATCGACGAGACCGTTGCTGGTGAGAAGGCGCACCGCCAGCTCGGGCCGGGTAATCTGGAAGGAGCCGAGATGGCCCGCGAGCCAGTTGGAGGCGAAGGTCTGGGCGGTGCTGATCACCAGCAGGCTTTCATCCTCGTCGACGAGGTCGGCAAAGCCCTCGCCGAGCCGGTCGAAGGCGTCCGAGACGATCGGCGCCAGCCGCCGGCCCGCCTCGCTCAGAACCACCCGCCGCTTCGAGCGGATGAAGAGCGGCAGTCCCAGCCGCTCCTCGAGCAGGCGGATCTGGTAGCTGACCGCGGCCTGGGTCATCCCCAGCTCGCCCGCGGCGAGGGTGAAATTCTCGTGCCGGGCGGCGGCCTCGAACACGCGCACGGACGAGAGAGGCGGAAGGTGTCGCATCGCCCGTAGATGATAAGCTCAGCTTATCACCTGCGTCCACCCTTTAGTTGGACGATGCGGCCCGTCCGTCCTTATTTCTCTCTCATCGGACGCCGCAGCCTGCGGCAGGAAGACGGAAGGAGTGATAAGATGCGCGATGAGATCGACAGCCGCCTGTGGGTTGCCCACGGCCACGCTTTCTCCGAGTCGGTGGCGAATTTCTTCGCCGGTCTCGGCGACACGATCGGCACCGGCCTGAGGCGCCTCAACGAGCTCGAGTTCGACGCGCCCTGGAAGCGCGACGCCCGCGGCCCGGGCCGCGCCTGACCGGACCGGTCGACCCTCCGAAGGAGAATCCCGATGACCGTCCTCAACCGCAAGCTCGCCACGATCGTCCTCGCCCTCGTTCTGACGGTCACCGGAGTCACCCTGGCCGCGACCGCTTCGGCTCCGCCCCTGCCGATCGAGGTCGCCCGCACCGCCTGACCGGCGGCGCACCGGGCGAGCGCCGGGGTCCGCCCCCTCCTCCGGCGCTCGCCCCTTTGGGGCATCGCCGGCTCACCCGTCGGTTGCCGCCGTCTGCGCGGCCCGCTACCCCGCCGGAATGCGTCCCGCCCTTGCCCTCGCCCTCGCCGCGGCGCTAGCCGGGTGCTCGGTGTCCGAGCCCCACGCCCCTCCGCCCCAGCCGAAGCCCGAGCTGATGAAATGGCCCGCCTTGCTCGAGCGGCCGCGGCCGGAGCCGGATGCGACCATCGCCTACGGCCCCGACCAGATGCAAAGGGCCGACCTCTGGCTCCCCGCCGGCTCGGGCCCGCATCCGACCGTGCTGATGGTCCATGGCGGCTGCTGGCAGACCGAGATCGCCGACCGCCGGATCATGAACTGGATCGCCGACGACCTCAGGAAGCGCGGCATCGCCGTCTGGAACATCGATTATCGCGGCGTCGACCGCAAAGGCGGCGGCTATCCCGGCACCTTCGCCGACGCCGCGGCGGCCGCGGACGCGCTGCGCGACCATGCCGGCGAGTATCGGCTGGACATCTCGCCGCTGGTCGCGGTCGGCCATTCGGCGGGCGGCCACCTCGCTTTGTGGCTGGCGGCCCGGCGCGCGCC
>JAXDPG010000092.1:0-3150 GCA_034668485.1 Sphingomonadales bacterium | reverse complement strand
AGCCAGCGAGGACAATGAGCGCCAGCATTTCCTGGTCGAGGGCCGCGACGGGCTGCGCGTCGGCTTCACCCAGATCGCCGGGCTGGTCGCCCGCCGAATCGTCCCCTGGGTCAAGGCCGGGGATTATGTCGCGGCCGGCCAGCGGGTCGGCCTGATCCGCTTCGGCAGCCGGGTCGACGTCTACCTTCCCGCCGGCACCTCCTCGCAGGTCCTGCTCGGCCAGCGGACCATTGCCGGCGAGACGATCGTCGCCCGCGCCGGAGTCGCCGCGGCGCTGGAGGGCGTCGCCCAGTGAAGGCGTCGGTGGAGCGGCGGGGAATCCCGCTGCGCGCCGTCGTGCCCAATGCGGTAACGGCGCTGGCGCTCTGCACGGGGCTTTCCGGAATCCGCTTCGCCATCGCGGAACGGTGGGACCTCGCAATCGCGATGATCATGGTCGCGGCGGTGCTCGACGGCATGGACGGGCGCATCGCGCGCATGCTGAACGGCTCGAGCCGGTTCGGCGCGGAGCTCGATTCGCTGTCCGACGTGATCGCCTTCGGAGTGTCGCCGGCGGTGATCCTCTATTTGTGGTCGCTCCAGGCGCTGCCGCGCTTCGGCTGGCTGTTCGCGCTCGCTTACGCGGTCTGCATGGCGCTGAGGCTGGCACGCTTCAACGCCCGCATCGACGTCGAGGACCAGCCGCACAAATCGGCCGGCTTCCTCACCGGCGTGCCCGCGCCGGCCGGCGCGGCCCTGTTGCTGCTGCCGATCCTGCTCTGGCTCGCGAGCAACCGCCAATGGACGGGGCTCCAGGATTATCGGCTGGTGGCGCCCTGGGCGGCGGCGATCGCGTTCCTGGTGATATCGAGCCTCGCCACCTTTTCGTGGACCTCGTTCCGGCTGCGCCGACGGGTCCGGCTCGAGGCGATCATGTTCATCGCAATCGTGGGAGGGGCGCTGCTGACCGCCCCTTGGGAGACGTTGAGCGTGCTGGCGCTGCTCTACCTGGCGGCGATTCCGTTCAGCATCCTAAGCTATGCGCGAGTCAAAAGGCAGCGTGCCGGACCCTCGCGGCGGCCCGAGCCGCCCGTGGGGCCCGCGGCATAGCGGCGCCGAGCTCGCCGCTCAGGGCGAGCCGGATTTCGCGCCAGTGCAGCCGCACCGTCATGTGCGTCGCCACCAAAGCGGCGAGCAGAGCCACGGTGAAGAAGAGCGCGGCAGCCAGGTAAGTCACAGCCTATCCCCTTACTTATCCACAGCCGCTCAACGCGCCCACCGCGGCTTTTGATCCATTAGGCGCTTGAAGCGCAAATATGTTCGTGTTTTGTTCAAACGTCAAGGGCCGAAGATTCAAGCTACCGTCATCCCGGGGCGACGGTCCCGTTCACCCAAAGAAAAAGCCCCAGCCCTTTCGGGCCGGGGCTCTGCGGTGTCGGCGGGAGGGGGGAGGGGATGCCGATCACCGCGGGGGGGTGAGGACAGAACGTCGTCCCGGCCTTCGGGTTCCCGAAAAAAATCGAGCGGCGGATATCGGGAGGAGAGGCCGGACAAACGAAACGCCCCGGAATGCGTACCGAGGCGCTTCGCCGACAGCTGCCGTTGCAGGCGACTATCTCCCGTCCCCGACTCGTTCTTAGCCTGAATCGGCGATTCGGAAAAGCGGTTGCGCGCGTGGCGGCAAAGCTCGCTGCAGCCCGGCGGAGCCCTCATAGGAAAAATAGGGCTTGCAATGTGAGTCTTCCTATGTTCTAATCATGTTCCTCAGCGAGTCGCGTGGAGCGGGGGATATGACGACGGAATCGGCGAGCCCGCTCGACAGCGTCGGACTCTTGGGTCTGGACAGCGGCTGCCGCGCACGTCAGTCTTGTTGTAGGGGCAGAACAAGTCGGGGTGAGTCGAACTACTCATTCCGCTCTCGATTGGGGGGATTCAATCGAGGTTGCTGAGGGAGGTAGTGCCGGAACGTCCGGCTCAAGCCATTTCTGTCCTAATTCATCGGAAATGCTTGTGCTCGACGCTGGGGTTTTGCGCTAATCGGGGAGGAAGTTAAAATGGCCTGGGACGACATCATCAAAGGTACGAACGGCGTCGACATCATCAGCGGCGGCGACGGCGACGACTTCATCCAGGGCCGGGCAGGGGGCGATTATCTCAACGGCGATGCCGGCAATGACGAGATCCAGGGCAACGAAGGCGACGATTATATCCGCGGCGGCGCCGGCAACGACTTCCTCCACGGCGGCACAGGCACCGACACCGCCTTCTATTCGGGCTCGATCAAGGATTACACCTACAGCCGTCCCGGCAACGGCGAAGAGTTCTTCATCAGCCACACCGGCGGCACGCATTTCGACGGCAACGATCGTCTCATCTCGATCGAGCGGCTGGTCTTCGCCGACGCGACGATCGACCTCACCCAGAACAACGCGCCGATCGCATTCGACGACACCGCCTCGACCAACGAGGACGTCGGCACCTATTCGGGCTCGAGCGTCCTCGCCAACGATTTCGACTGGGAGCACCAGAGCCTGACGGCGACGGCGGGCACGTTCAACGGGGTCTACGGAACGCTCGTCCTCAACGCCAACGGCACCTATACCTACACGCCCTACGCCTCGACCCAGGCGCTGGCGCTCGGCCAGAATGTGACCGACAGCTTCACCTACACGGTGTCGGACGGCAGCCTCAGCGATACCGGAACGCTGACCGTCACGATCGCCGGCCGCAACGACGCGCCGGTCGCCAATCCCGACGCCGCGACCGCGGGCGAGAACCAGACGATCAACGTCGACGTCCTCGCCAATGACAGCGACGTCGACAACGGCGCGGTGCTGACCGTGATCGCCGCCTCGGCGCCGGCCGGCAAGGGCACCGCCTCTATCGTCGGCAACCAGGTCCAGTGGAATCCGGGCACCGCCTTCGACCACCTCGCTTTGGGCACGACCGAAACCGTCGTCGTCAGCTACACGATCACCGACGAGCATGGCGCGACCTCGAGCTCCACCGTCAACATCACCGTCACCGGCACCAATGACGGCCCCGTCGCCAATGCCGACACCGCCGCCGGAACCGAGAATCAGGTGCTGACCATCTACGCGCTCGCCAACGACACCGACGTCGACGACGGCACGGTCAAAACCCTCGTCGCCGTCTCGGCGCCCGCCGGCA
>JAXDPG010000091.1:0-3456 GCA_034668485.1 Sphingomonadales bacterium | reverse complement strand
TGATTCCGCCGGCCGGGCAATAGCCGCGCATGACCGCGCCCATTTCATTGCCGCAGGCATAAAGTCCTTCGATGGGCCGCGACGATTCGTCCAGCACGCGACCATGGCCGTCGGTACGAAGGCCCAGGCTCATGCCCAACGTCATTGGCTGGATGGGCAGCGCGTAAAAGGGCGGCGCGACGATCTGCGCAAGGCAGGGCTTGGGCGTGACGTCGGGATCGCCATTATATCGGTTGAAGGTGCTGCCTCCTTGTCCGAATTGGAGTTCGAGGCCGGCCTCGGCGAAGCCGTTGTGCCGGGCAATCGTCGACTCCAGCTCTACGCCCTCGACACCGATCATGTCGGCGAGGTCTGTGATACGCGAGGCGCGCTTCAGATAGCCCGAACGAAGCCAGCGGCCGAGCATGCGGGTCCGTGGCCGAACCATGCCGGCGCCATATTTCCAAAGGAATTGAGAATCGAAGACGAGGTGGGCCTCTACCGGCTCGTCGCCCTGTCGGTTGGCATACATCGCCACGACGACATCCTGATAGGAATCGGCCTCGTTGCAAAAGCGGCGGCCGCGCCGATCCACGGCGATTGCGCCCGGCTTGCCGCGGTCGAGAAAGCCGTAAGGGGCCAGCGATGTCCGGCCGGCCTCGACGAGTCGCGACCCCGGAGTCCAAACCGCCGGGGTGGCGACGTCGGAGTCGACCGCAGCACCAATAGCGCGGGCGAGTCGGAAGCCGTCCCCTGTGTTCGCGTCGTCCGCCATGGACTCGGAATGGGGAAAGGCGGACATGAACTCGGCTCGTGCGGACGGATCGTGCGCAGGCCCGCCGGTGGCCAGGACCACTCCGAGCCTTGCCCGCAAAAATCGTTCGCCATCCGATCCGGCGATCACCACGCCCGTGATCCGTCCCGCCTCCGAGACGAGGCGCACGAGCGATTCGTTCGGGCGTAATGCAACGCCATGCTCGATGAGGCTGTGGAGGAAGCGCGCGACCAGCGCGTTGCCGCCGATTAGCCGCGTGCCGCGCGAGAAACGCAGGCGGTCGCGGCCGTGACGGACGAGCAGCCTCAGCGCGAGACCGACAGATTTCGGGGTCAGGCCCTTCGAAAGGAGGTCGGCCTCGTCGCGGCCTATCATCATGCCGCCGAGGATCGTCAAATAATCGAGAGGCGGCCTCAGCAGGTTGAAGGCCTTGCCCAGCAGCCGGCCGTCGAACGGGCGCGCCATCAGGGTGCGCCCGCCGGCAACGCCGCCCGGGGCGTCCGCGTGATAGTCCGGGATCGGGAACAGGTCGAACTGGACTGCGCTTTTCGCCTCGAGATAGGCAGTGGAGCGAGCGCCATTCTCCAGGAAGGCTTCGGCAAGGTCGGCGCGATAGTGATTGCCAAGCTCGTGACGGAGATATTCGCGACCTTTTTCGACGTTGTCGGTCAGTCCCGCGGCACGACTGTGCCGGGAGTCCACTATCCAGACGGCGCCGCCGGAGACTGCAGTCGTGCCGCCAAACTGCCCGGTCTTCTCGATCAGGACGACATCCAGCCCCTCTAGGGCACCCACCAGGGCAGCCGACAGTCCCCCGGCTCCGCTGCCGACGACGACCAAATCTGCTTGCTCCGCCGGGCTCGACTTCACAGGAGAAGGGCCCTTTCTGGCCGGGTTCTTCTCGCTTGACGTGATCGAAATGGCGGATCTCCTGCGGTCGAAAGCCTCCGCTATCATTAATCACAGCTCTACTCTAGCATGTATGCAATTTCGAAATGGGGAGGGTTCCGGCCATGAAGGCGGCTTTCATCAGGTGTTTCGGCGCGCCGTCGGTTCTTGAATATGGAGAGCGACCGGATCCTGTCGCCCGGGAGGATGAGGTGGTGGTGGACATACGCGCCGCAAGCGTCAACGCGGCGGACTGGAAGGTTCGAGCCGGCCTCTCCCCGCTGTCCATTCCCTTCCCTCACATACTCGGTCGGGATTTCTCAGGCATCGTCTCGGAGTCGGGCCCCGAAGCGGATCTGGCCGCCGGCGACGAGGTTTTCGGCGTATGCCCCAATGGGTCCGAAGGTGCCTACGCTGAACGGATAGCCATCCCTGCGTCCCTTGTCGCAAGGAAGCCATCTTCGCTTTCGCATGTCGATGCGGCGGCGATCGCCCTAGCGGGGCTCACCGCGCTGGTGGCCATTGTCGACACGCTGAAGCTTAAGCGCGGGGAGAAAATCCTGATTCAGGGCGGCGCGGGCGGTGTCGGCAGCATGGCGGTGCAGATCGCCCACGCCATTGGGGCACACGTCGTGACAACGGCGCGCCCGGCGAACCACGCCTATTTGCGAGAATTGGGCGCGGACGAAATGATCGATTATGAGGTCACGGATGTAGCGGCGGCGCTCGGCGACTGTGACGCGGCATTGGACACGGTCGGCGGAGATGCGATCACAATGACATTCGCCGCGTTGCGAGTGCACGGCCGTGCGGCCTTTGTCGCCGTCGGCAGGGAAGCGCCTGAGCCCCCGCGTGCTGGGCTCGTGTCGCTTCGTCCCGACGTGCAGCGGAGCCGAGCCAATCTGGAGCGACTCCTGGAATTCGTGGCGCGCCGATGGGTGCGCGTTCCGGAAGTTGCTACTTTCCCTCTAGCTGAAGCCGCGCGCGCGCACGCGCTGAGCGAAGGTCGGCACGTTCGTGGAAAGCTCCTGCTCTTGCCGTAAGTGCAGGACCCCGGCCGCTAGCGGAGCGCAACGCCGCCAAGCCGCTCGCTTATTCGGCCGGCCGCTTCTTTGACGCAAGCCACGGCGTTCGAAAGGCCAGTCCCCGGCCCTGGAGTGTAGGATAGCGTTAGGGCCAGGGTTACTTGGCCCGCCGCGTCGAAGACAGGCGCCGTAATAAACCGAATGTTCTTCTCGCGTTCGGCATCGATTTCCGGCGGGTCGTAGACAAGTTCACGCATCAACGCGCGGAGCTCGTCCGGTGGAGCGAGCCTGGCCCGCCAGTTGACGCGGGCGAGTTCGCCCAGGGTGGCACGCTGCGCTTGGCTAAGAAGTCCAAGTGAACAGCCGCGCGCGCGGACCACGGCCAAAACGGCGCGATAACCTGCCTCGACCTCCGGGCTAACAGCGGTGCCGATCCATTCCCTGATCTCCGATTCAGAGCCCCACGCGACGAATACCGATCCGGCGGGGGGCATGAATGGGACTCTCTGCCCCACAAAGATCGGGATCGAATGCCCCTCCGGGGCCCCAGCGCTCGCCGCGATCACAAGTTCGTCGCCCGCGCGCATCGAGGCCGTGCAGCCGCACGACGTCTCCGCGCTGAGGCGGTCCATCTCTTCGCGCGCCTCATCAACAGCCCGCATCTGGTTAGATAGGGCCCCGGGCACGTCGAGCGCCGCAAGGGAAAGCGGGGTGAAGCGGCCATAGCCGCCGTGAAAGAATAACAGCGGCAGGCCGGCCCTGTCGATGTTGAGGTCCCGCACTGCGCCA
>JAXDPG010000090.1:0-8939 GCA_034668485.1 Sphingomonadales bacterium | reverse complement strand
TGGGCGAGAGCTTCCTCGCCATCCTCGGCGAGACCGGCAATGCGCGGCAGGCGGCGCTTCGGCTCGGCGCGCCCAATGCCTTCAGCAAAAGGATGAGGACGGATCCCGAGTTCCGGCGGCGGGCGCTCGACGCGGCGGCGGCGGCCGACGCCCGGCTGCGCGGCGCGGAGAGCCCTTTCGTCCGGCCGATCGAATATAAAGGGAGGAAGGAACTGGCGACCGATGCGGACTCGCTCGGCGGCTATTTGCGGCCGGGGCGCAAGCGCCAGGGCCGGAAGGAGCCGGTGCTTCGGCGCAATTGCAAGGGACGGATGCAGGTCACGCTGACCCGCGACGGGCATTGGACGTCCGAGATCGAGTCGGACTTCCTCGCTTTGCTGCGGGCGACCGGCAATTTCGACGCCAGCGCCCTCGCGGTCGGATTCCAGCCGGCCACGGTCCACCAGCGCGAGCGCAGCTGGCCGGCCGGCGCGGGCGACTGCGCGGCCGCGCTGGCCGAGGCCGACGTGACGCTCACCTACAAGCTGACCGCCCACGCCCACGCTTTGCTGCGCGCGCCGGGCGAGGCCGAGGCGCTCGGGATCGAGGAGCGCGAGGTGCCGTTCGACCCGGTCATGGCGATGAAGATCCTCGCCGCCATCGACGCCCGCAAATACGGGCGAAGCGGCAAGGGCCGGCGCAAGGGTCCGCCGGAGCGGACGTTCAAGCAGGCCTGCGACAGCATCCTCGCCAAGATCGAGGCGATCGAACGGCACGAGGCGATGATGAAGGCGCGGGAGGGGGGCGGCGGTGGTTCCGGTGCGGACTCTGCCACAGATCCCGGCCTTGGGTCCCATCAAAGTAGTACTTTGATGGGGTCCCTTCGCCGGGATGACGACGCGGGCGGGGATGACGACGTGGGCGGGGATGACGACGTGGGCGGGGATGACGATCGATGATCGAGGAGGGCAAGGCGCTGATGGCCCGGCTCCGCGCCGTGCCGCCGGAGCAGCGCCCGGCGGTGCTGGCGGCGGCGGGCGAGGCGGCGGTCAAGGCCTATGACGAGCATTGGCCGCTCTGGGCGCATCGGGGCCAGCGGCCGAAGCATGACGATTGGACAATCTGGGTGATGCTGACCGGCCGCGGCTTCGGCAAGACCAGGGCCGGAGCGGAATGGGTGAGCGCGAAGGCCCGCGCCGATCCCGGCGCGCGCATCGCCCTGGTCGCGGCCAATCCGAGGGAAGCGCGGCGGGTGATGGTCGAAGGCGCTCGCAGCGGCCTGCTCGCCGTCGCCCGCCACGGCGAGGAAAGGCAAGGCATGAGATGGGAGCCCGCGCTCGGCCGGGTCGTCTTCGCGAGCGGCGCCGAGGCCTATGTCTATTCCGGCGCCGACGGCGATTCGCTGCGCGGCTCCGAGCATCATTACGCCTGGTGCGACGAGCTCGCCAAATGGCGGCAGGCGCAAGCCGCGTGGGACAATCTGATGCTGACCATGCGCCTTGGGACGAGGCCGCAGGTGCTGGTGACGACGACCCCCAAGCCGGTGGCGGCGCTGCGCGCGGTGCTCGAATCGCCCGAAATGGTGCTGACCCACGGCACCAGCTACGACAATCCCCACGTCGCCACCGCCTTCCTGCGCTGGGCCGAGAAGGTCCTCGGCGGCTCGCGGCTGGGGCGGCAGGAGCTGCTCGGCGAGCTGCTCGAGGACGTTGCGGGGGCGCTGTGGCCGCGGGCCCTGATCGAGGCTTCGCGGACCGGCGCGGTGCCGCGCGAGGCGCTGAGACGGGTCGTGATCGGGGTCGATCCGCCGGTGACCGCCGAGGGCGACGAATGCGGCATCGTCGCCTGCGGGATCGGGCGCGACGGCCTTGCCTATGTGCTGGGCGATCACAGCGCCGGCGGGCTCTCGCCGGAACAATGGGCGCGCAAGGTAAGCGGGGCGGCGGCGAGATGGCAGGCCGACCGGGTCGTCGCCGAGGGCAATCAGGGCGGCGAGATGGTCGAGGCGGTGCTTCGCGGGGCGGGGCTGCGGCTGCCGGTCAAGCGCGTCCACGCCACCCTCGGCAAGGTCCGCCGAGCCGAGCCGATCGCCGCCTTCTTCGAAACCGGCGAGGCGAAGCTGGCCGGCGCCTTTCCCGAGCTCGAGGCGCAGATGGCCGGCCTCGTTGCGGGCGGCGACTGGCACGGCAGGGCGCGAAGCCCCGACCGCGCCGACGCGATGGTCTGGGCGATGACGGAATTGCTGCTGACGCCGGAGCGGGCGGAGCCTCGGATCCGGACGCTCTAGGCGGCCGCGGCGAGCGCCACCTTGAGCACCGCGAACAGGCCGAAGGCGGCGCCGGCGACGGCGGCGAAGCCGAGCAGGAGGATGCAGAGGAAGCGGTTGCCCTCCTCATGGACATAATCCTCGATCACCACCTTCAACCCCATGTGGAGATGCCAGAAGGTCGCCGCGACGAGGAGCAGCATCGGCACCGCGGCGCTCGGCTGCTTCAGCCATTCGGTGACTCCGCGATGGTCGAGCGCGGGCAGGCGGACGAGCGAGACGGCGAGCCAGACGAAGAGGAGGAGCAAGGCGACCGAGGAGAGCCGCTCGTGCCACCAATGCTCCGCGCCCTCGCGCGCCGAGCCGAGGCCGCGGACCCGGGCGAGCGGGGTCGCCGAAACCGGTTCGGTCGCCGGGCTCGCGCCGGCCTCTGCGACGTCGGTCATGCCGCCCTCACGTACAATATGTAGAGCCAGAGCGCGGCGGTGAGCAGGAGCGAGCCCGCCAGAGTCATCAGCGCCCAATTCTTGTTGCCCTCGATCTCGAAGCCGGCGCCGATGTCCATGACGAAATGACGGAGGCCGGACAGCAGATGCTGGAAGAAGGCCCAGGAGAGGCCGATTGCGACGACGATGCCGACCCAGGAGGTCGCCCAGCCGGCGAAATCCTTATAGGCTTCCGCGCCCGAGGCGGCGGCGGCCAGCCACCAGACGAGCGCGGCGGCGCCGACCGTGGCGAGGCCGGCGCCGGTGATCCGGTGAAGGATCGAGACCAGCATGTGCGGGCCCCATTTATACACCGAGAGGTGCGGCGAGAGCGGTCGATCGGGGTTTCGGGACATGGCGGCTCCTGTTGGTCCGCGCTTTTAGGGGATGCAGGGGGGGATGCAAGGGCGGCGGTCGCGCCCGGCCGGGCCATCGACTCAACCCCTTCTGCCAGGGCCCGCGCGGCCTGAGCCGCGTCGCCGCGAGGTTTGCGCCTGCAATGCGCTCATACTCCGGCCGCGGCCTGAAGCGCCTGCTCGACGTCGGCGATCTGGCCGGTGACCGGCAGAGCCTGGGAGCGCTGGAAGGCACCGACCGCCCGGCTCGTGCCGGGGCCGACTCGCCCGTCGATCCCCCTGGGGTCGAAGCCGAGATAGGCAAGCCTTGCCTGGGCGGCACGGATCGCGACCGAAGGCACCCCGCGCGCCTCGTACAGCTCGTGGAAACGGGCCAGTTTGGTATGGTAATCGTTTTTCGCGAAGTTCCTGCCGTTGTAGAAGAAGGCGACCCGGTCCCACCGCCGAGTCTCGAACGCGACGCGTAGCGCCCGGTTGTTGGTGATGAAACGAACGGCGGCCTCGAGTTGCTCGTCCTCGCTGTCGCGGAAGAGAGAGATCATGTCCTCGGCGCCCGCATAACCCAGCCCGGCCGCGTTGAAGCCCATCACCTGGCCGAGGCCCCAGGAGGCGCTGTCCAGCGCCGCCGTGCGGTTGCGCAGCATCGCGCGCACCAGCCTCGGATATTCGGCTGCATCGCCCGCATAACCGCCGGCGACCGGGTTGCTGATATCGGGCTCGCTCCGGTCGAACACCCCCCGCGTCCGATTGCGGAAGATGTGGCGCTCGAACAGGATCTTGGAGCGCCGATCGGGCAGGTAGCCGAAGCCCCGGGTTTCGACGGTGAGCAGGGACCAGAGCGAGGCTTCGTCTCCCCCGAGCATCTCATTCGCTTCATCGAACTTGACCTGCGATAGCGGCGCGGCGCGGCCGGCGACGAGCAGATTATCCATCGGACCTATCCTTAGCTGAGCGCGATCGCGAGCGGCTGCGCTTCGTCGTCGAGGCTGGGGGCGAGCTCCTCCGTCCATTCGACCGGGTTGCCGCCGCGCCGGGCGGCAATGACGATCGTCTGGACGGTCCCCACGGCGAGCGGCAACTCGATCAGCTCGCCGTCCTCGTCGGTGACGGCCGCCCCGTTGACCGCGATGCTCAAGGTGCCCGGATCGAGCTCGTCATAATCGTCGACCGCAAGCCGCAGGGTGACCCTCTCCGTCGGGGCCACGTCGGGCCCGGCGCCGCCCAGGGCGGCGCCGGCCAGGGCTGTGCCCGCGAGGGACGGCACCGGCTCCAGCGCGGCGGCCGCCGGCCTGCCGCCGCGGCGATCCTCGGAACCTTCCGACGGGCTCTTCTCGAAGGGCTTGACGGTGGAGCGGATCACCATGAACTTGTTCAGCAGGTCGAACCAGAAGGGCGCGCCCAGGCCGATCGCGAAGGCGGTGACCAGCCAGCCTGGAACGGCTTCCAGTCCGTGCCGCCAGCGAAGCGTGGCGACCTTTGGAAGGCTGCGCCAGCCGTCGACCAGGGCGGCGACCTGTGACGAGTGCCGCTTGCCGTCCTTGCGAAGGTTCGCGGCCTCGTCGCGAACCTCCTTGCGATCGGCGGGGGACAGGGCCGCGAAGGCCCGATTCACCTGTTCGACCCGCCCGGACGAGACGGGACCGTCCGGCACCAGGCGGGCGTCGGCACGGACCTTGTCCTTGCGGCCCTGGAGGTCGGCCTGAGCGAGCTTGCCCGGAACGCTCCAGCCGATCACCTTGTCGAAACCGCGAAGCTTCGACTTGAGATCGTCCAGCTCCTTCTGGACCTTCTCCGCCTTGGCTTCGGTGTTGGCGAGCGTGAGGCTGGACTGTGTCGCCTCCACCTGGGCGACCACCTCCCGGCGCAGGGAGGTGTTGCTCGACAACTCCTTGGCGACGTGCAGAGCATCGACATTGAGCGCGGCCGCAAGCACCAGGCCAATGAAAAGCAGGATCCACTGGCTCTCCCGCTTGTACCAGCCGGATACGCGGTCCATGGTTCCGTCGAACCACGCCTCCAGGCTGGCGCGCGCCCGGTCGATGTCGCCCTTGGCCTCGGCCGCCGCCACCACCAGCGCCCGGCCGACCTGAGCGTTGCCGAGCGCCGCCGCGGTGGCGCGCACCGCCTCCAGGTCGAGCTTGCCGTCGGCGGTCGTGCCGTTCGCCATGTCGAGCAGCGCCATCGCGAAGTTGCGGGACGGAATGTAGGAGGGGAGGTTGGAGCCCATCTTGCGCGGGTTGGCGGCACGCGTGGGCGAGACCTTGCTGTCGCGCCAATTGCGCCAAAGGCGATTGATCGCGGCGGATGGCGGGTTGGCGGTGTCCGCGTCGAGCCCCGAAGCCTTGCTCCCGAACCAATTCGGAAAAAAGCGGTTGATGGTCCCGGAGCAGTGCTCGCCCTCGAACAGACTGTAGATGAGGGGGTGGCGATAGAGCTCGCCGGTGATGCCCGTGCCGTTCGGGTCGTCGAGGAGGAGCCGGATCCCGCGCTCGAGATGGACGGCGCGCGTCTTGAAGATGGTTTCCACCTGCTCCCGAACGGTGGTGGCAAACAGGCTCAGGATCAGGAACAGGAAGGAGAGCCCAATGGCGAGCTCGAGCATCTCGGAACCGAACATGGCGTGCGCCCTCCCCTTCGGACGACAAGGCAAAGAATTACGCCAGACCCGCGAGAAGAGCAGCGCCGACTTCGCGCTTGGGAGCTGAATCGCTCTACTTGCGCATTGCCGAATCGAGCTCGGTGCCCTAGAAGAATGTACGGGAGGGGCGCGACATGCAAGAGCAGGCGCGGCGGGATCGCAACACCCAGCGGCTTGGCGAATGTTTCCCCGACTTTGAGGGACGCGTACGCATGGTGATCGCGGACATGGAGTCGGAAGGCTTCAGGCCGCGCATCCAGGACGGCTATCGAACGCCGGCCGACCAGCTGAAGGCGTTCAACAACGGCAACTCGCTCGTCAAGTTCGGCTTTCACAACGTGACTGGAGAGGGAGGCAAGAAGGAGTCGCTGGCCGTCGACCTCCTCGACGACGATCATCCCCTGGCGAGCAGCCGCCGTTACGTCATCCGGCTCGCCGCGATCGCCGAAAGGCACGGCCTCCATTCAGGCATCTATTTCTTCAACAGCAAGATTTCTCCGGACAAGAAGGAGGTGCTTCGCGCAGCCATCCGGCAGGCGGTAGCGGCACAGAATTTCGATCCGAAGATCGTCATCGGATTCGACCCCACGCATATCGAGGCGACGGGCGTGACGATCGCGCAGGCCGCGGCGGGCAAGCGCCCGGGCTGAAGGATTTCCATCCGCGCCCCTGGTGACGCGCAAGCGACTATCGAGAGACCGTTTCCAGGAAGGACCCGCGCCTCACCCGTGCAGGTAAGGCGCCGGCAGGTTCGTCTCCGTCGCCAGGATCAGCTGCCAGCGTATCTCGCCCTGCGCCGGCGTGTGGGGGTGGTGCCGGCGGTCGGGGAGGACGCTATTGCCTTCCTGGGCGATCTCGTTGCCGCAGCCGAGGCAGCGGTAGATGCCGCCGCCCGGGATGTGCAATCCCGCCGGCAGGATCCGGTCGAACGAGGAGTTCTTGTTCGGCCTCAGATAGTTCGAATATTTGTAGAGCGCCAAGTTCAGGTCCCCCGTTACGCCACTGCGCGGCCTGCCTCGCCGGCCTAGGGCAAGAGGGTTATTTTGGCCTTAACGGCCGGATCGTATCGCCTCCGCATCGAATGGCTAACGCGATGTTAACCCTTCGCCGCCAGAACCGGTTTCGAGATGCGGGCGGAAGCGAAAAGGCGGTGCGGATGAGCGGCGAATTCACCCAGGTGCGAGTGGCGGACCGGATCGGCCTGTTCGACGCCGACGGCAGCCTCGAGGCCGCCTGCCGCGAGGTCGCGGCCCTGCTCGCCAACGATTCGGTCCGGGTCGCCCGGCGCTTCTGGAGCCATCTCGCCGGCGCCCCCGACGTCAACGCCGCTTATTCCGAGACCGAGATGGACGAGAATGTCCGCAAGATCCTCCCCTATCTCGCCTCCAAATACACCGACGTCCGCGGCCAGGGCTGGGCCGACATGGTCGGCCATTACGTGCTCGAGGCGCAGGCCTCCAACGTATCGCTGACCACCTTGATCTCCTCGATCAGCGCCGCCGCCGAGGAAGGCCATATTATCCTCGTCGAGAAGCTGGCGGACGATCCCGAACGGCTCGGCCGGCTGGCGCGCTGCCTGACCCAGGCGACCCTGCTCGAGGCCGACATGTTCGCCGCCCATTTCGGGCTGCTCCGCGACCGCGCCGAGCGCGAGAGCCGCCGCGCCCACGGCAAGGAATTCACCGACGACGTGGTCAGCGCGGTGGAGCGCACCGCCTCGGACAGCCGGATGCTTCGCGCCCAGGCCTCGGAAGCCTCGGCCTCGGCCCGGGGAATGCTCGGCAAGACCAGCGAGGTCGCGGCGGCCGCCGAGCAGTCGGCGCTCGCCATGCGCGACGCCGCCCATACCGCCGCCGGCCTCATCCGGGCGATCGAGGATGCGCGCCGCGAGGTCGAGCTGGCCGGCGAGGTCGCCACCCGCGCCGGCGGCCAGGCCGCCGACGCCGCCCGGGTCAGCCAGGCCCTTTCCGGGCACGTTTTGGCGATCGAATCGATTCTCGGACTGATCCGCGACATCGCCGGCCAGACCAACCTCCTCGCCTTGAACGCCACGATCGAGGCCGCCCGCGCCGGCGACGCCGGCCGCGGCTTCGCGGTGGTCGCCCAGGAAGTGAAGTCGCTCGCCGCCCAGACCGCCCGAGCCACCGACGAGATCACCGGCAAGATTTCGGCGATCCAGCAGGCCACCAGGCAGACCGTCGAGGCCAACGGCTCGATCCAGAAGACGGTCGAGGACGTGCAGACCTCGGCCGACCGAATCCGCGAGGCGATGGAGGTTCAGGCGCAG
The DNA here is from genome assembly GCA_034668485.1 of Sphingomonadales bacterium. Taxonomy (GTDB): domain Bacteria; phylum Pseudomonadota; class Alphaproteobacteria; order Sphingomonadales; family Sphingomonadaceae; genus Allosphingosinicella. The sequence goes on along the minus strand of JAXDPG010000090.1, from coordinate 928 downwards.
ACGGTGACGATGATCACCGCAGCGGTCGACGAGACCGCGCTCGCCGCCGATTCGATGTCGGCGACGATCGCCGCGATCCGCGAGGACACGGAAAGCGTCGCCCGCGAGATCGACGGAGTCACGTCCAATTTCGGCCATGTCGACGAGGAGATGGCGCGCTTCAAGGCCGCCGCCGCCGAGTTCGTCAAGCGCTTCGCCGCCTGAGCTTGCGCTGGATGCACGGTTCATATTGTGCCGTCATGCCGGACTTGATCCGGCATCCACCTTTTCTCGATGCCGAGGCCAGGAAAGATGGACCCCGGATCAAGTCCGGGGTGACGGTCCCTGGAGCGGTCGATCGACGTTCTAAGGCTTCCTTTACCCTGGCGATGCTAGGCCGGAGGGGGACGCAACGGAGCTTGCGGGCGCCATGGCCGATGGGTTTCAGGAAAGGGATGGGCAGCTCCTGCAGAAGCTGACCGACGCGCAGGTCGCGCACCGGCTGCGCGCCTACAATCCGGACGGCCGCTTCGAGCGCGAGCTCGGCTGGCTGTGGGCCGAGGCCGGCGACCTGATCGAGGCGGCGGTGCTGGCCAGCGGCGGCGAGGCCGCGGCGAAGCGGACCCGCGAGAGCTTCACCCGGCCGGTCGATTCGGCCTGGATCCACGCCGTCGCCAGCCTCGGCTTCGACATCTACACCCGAGCGACCCCCGTGCCGGAGGAGATGGACCGGCGGGCGCGGCTCGTCGCCTCGCTCTGCGCCGGCTTTCGCGAGCGATTCGCGGACGAGGCCGGCTTCTGCCGAGCGCTCGAGGCGCTTCAGCGGCTCGCCGCCTATGAGAGCGACATCATCCTCGCCCAGGTCGCCTTGCTCGAGGCCAATGAGGCCGCCGCCGCGCGCGGCCGGCGCAGCGAGCAGTTCGAGCGCAGCGTCGCCGCCTTGGTCGAG
>JAXDPG010000089.1:0-7155 GCA_034668485.1 Sphingomonadales bacterium | reverse complement strand
CCTCAATCCAGCTCGCCGAGCAGCTCGTTCACCCGCCGGTCGGCATCGGCGAGCGCCTTGTCCACCGGCTTCTGCCCGGTCACCGCGGCAGCCATCTCCTCCCCGACCAGCCCCTCGATCGCCGACTGGCGGCGGACCTGGCTCGGCAGCGGTCGGCCGATCTCGCCGAGCAGGGCGATGTCGGCGCGGTGCGGCAGAGCCTTGAACTTCGGATCGTCGAGCACCGCTTTGAAGGCGGGGATGTGGCCGGTGCGGGCCCAGTCGTAATTGTGGGCGGCCATGAAGCGGAAGAAGCGGGCGATCGCGTCGCGCTGCCTGGCGCTGCGCTCGCGCGTCGGCACCACCCAGGCATGGCCGCCGACGAACTCGACGCGCTGCCCCCACAGCCGCGGATAGGGGAAGACGGCGTAGCTCTTGTAGAGCGGGCGTCCGGGAGTCGTCGCCTCCTTCTCGAACGAGCCGATCATCCAGGTGCCCGTCGGGTAGATCCCGCCCTCCCCGCTCATGAACGCCGCGATGGCCGCGGGCGTGTCCATATTCTGGGTGCCGAGCCGCTCCTCGTTGATCCGGCGGAAGAAGCTCGCGACCTGGCGGCCCTCCGGCGTGTTCAGGCGGATATGCCGCGAATCCGGGAACGGGGATGCGCCGAGCGCCATCATGTAGGTATATTGGTTGCGCGCCGCATAGGCCGTGTCGGCGACGTTGCTCTGGATCAGATAGGGCTTGCCGGTGCGGGCCTGGAACTGCCGCGCCTGGGCGATCAGCTCCTCGGCCGAATTGGGCAGCACCGGCTTGCCGCCGCGCATCAGCCCGGCCTTGGCGAACAAGGCGGTGTTGATGTGGAACAGGCCGCCATGGGTGTCCCAGGGCAGGCCGTAGATGCGCCCGCCGATCGTCACTCCGAGCCGGCTCGCCTCGGTGAAGCTGTCGGCGCCGATCCCCGCCTGCCTGAGGTAGGGCTCGACCGGCTCGAGCAGCCCCTTGGAGGCATAATCGGAAATGACGCCCTCGTGCATCGTCACCAGGTCCGGCGGATCGCGCGCCGCCACCTGGGCGGTGAGCTGCGGATAGCCGGGCCAGGCGACGACGTTGACGTCCACGCGGATGTCCGGGTTCTCGGCATTGAAGCGGTTGATCATCGAGGTCACGATGCCGCATTCGCCCTCGGCCCTGGCGACGTCGGTGCTGGTCCCGAACTCGGCCCCGCACTCGCCGAAGAAGCGCTGCAGGTAGATGTGAGTCTTGCCGTCGCTTCGGCCGCATCCGGCGAGGGCGAGGACGGCGAGCAGGCCGACGAGGCGCTTCACCGTACCGCCGTCCCGGCCATCGCGCTGACGATCTGCTTCTGGAAGACGATGTAGACGATGAAGATCGGGATCGAGGCGAACACCGCCTGCGCCATCAGGAAGCCGAGCCCGGAGGTCTGCGCATAGTTCATCTGCGCCGCCGCCAGCCCGACGGTCAAAGTGTACATGTCCGAATGGGTCGCCGAGATGAGCGGCCACCAATAATCGTTCCAGCTGCCAAGGAAGGTGAAGACGGCGAGGGTCGACTGCGCGGGAATGGTCAGCGGCAGGATCACCTTCCAGAAGATCGTCCAGCGCGACGCCCCGTCGAGCATCGCCGCTTCGTCCAGCTCCCGGGGGATGCCGCGCATATAGGTGGTCATGAAGAAGACGCCGAACGGCCCGGCCAAGCCGGGCAGGATCAGCCCCGGATAGCTGTTGTGGAGGTGAAGCCAGGCGAAAAGCTGGTGCTGCGGCAGGATGATCGCCTGGCTCGGTACGGCGAGGCCGAGCAGCACGATCACGAACAGGGTCCGCCGGAACGGGAATTCGAGCCGGGCGAAGCCGTAGCCGGCAAGGCTCGCGACGATCAGCACGCCGAGCGTGGTGCCGAGCGCGACGATGGCGCTGTTGAGCAGCCAGCGCAGGGTCGAGCTGTTGCCGAAGATCGCGGCGTAATTCTCGGCCGTATAGGGCCCGTGCAGCGCCGCGCCGCTGTTGCCGACCAGCTCGGCATTGTCCTTCAGCGAGAGGAGGAGGGTCCAGGCCAGCGGCGCGACCATGATCAGGGCGCCGAGGATCAGCGCCGCCCAGCCCAAGGGTGAAAGACGCCCGCGCTCCATCTAGCGCGCGCCCTGCGCGCTTTGGCGGCCGGTCAGCCAATATTGCGAGAGGGTGACCGCGAGGATGATCAGGAACAAAGCCTCGGCGGCGGCGCTGGCATAGCCCAGCTCCCAGCGGCCGAAGGCGGTCTCGAACAGGAACAGCACGGCGGTGCGCGAGGCGCCGCTCGGGCCGCCGCCGGTCATCAGCTGCGACTGGCCGAAAATCTGCAGCTGTGCGGCGGTCTGGAGCATGACGACGAGAACGATCGTCCGCCTCAGCGATGGGACTGTAATACGCCAGAAGGTGCGCCAGCGGCTCGCATTGTCGAGGGCGGCGGCTTCGTACATGTCCTGGGGGATCTGCTGCAGGCCGGCGAGGAACAGCAGCATCGGCAGGCCCAGCGACCACCAGATGGTCGTGATCGCGATCGCCGGCAGGACGAGGCCGGGGTCGCTGAGGAAGGCGAGCGGCTCCCAGCCGAACGACTTCCAGATCTCGCCGAGCAGGCCGGCATCGGGCGCGAGCACGAAGCGCCAGATCAGGGTGACGATCGTCACCGACAGCACCGCCGAGGAGAAGAAGATGCCGCGGATCAGGGCTGCGCCCCGCCCGGCGCTGTTGAGCGCGAGCGCGAGCAGGAGGGCGAGGATCGTCAGCACCGGCACGATCATCAACGCCGCTTCGAACGTGTTGGCGAGCGAGGTCGCGAAAACCGGGTCGTTCGCCAGCCGGACGTAATTGGCCGCGCCGACGAAATGGCCGCCGCCGAACAGGTCGACCCGGTTGAGGCTGAGCCACAGCCCGCGCAGCAGCGGGAAGACCAGGATTAACGAATAGAGCAGCATGAAGGGCGCGACGAACAGCAGGCCGCGCCAGTCCCGCTCGCCTTTCACTCGGCCGCCTCGGCATGGTGGCCGGCGCCGTCGGGGCCGAACAGGTGGGCGGCGGCGCCGTCGATGGCGAGGCCGACCTTGTCGCCGACCTTGAGGCGGCTGTCGCCTTTGTCCTCCGCGGTGGCCTCCTGCCCGTCCGGCAGGCGGGTGTAGACCAGGGTGCGCTCGCCCAGCCGTTCCAGGAGCACGACCTCGGCGTCGCAGGTCCCGGCGCCGGGCGCCGCGACCGACACCATTTCGGGCCTGAGACCGATCTGGAGCGCGCCGTTCGCCGGGAGGAGGTCACGCCGGACTCGAGTCGCCACCTCGGCGCCGCTGCCGAGGCGAACCCGGGCGAAGGGCCCCCCGCCCTCGGCCAGGGTCGCCGGCGCCAGCGCCATCGCCGGGGAGCCCACGAAGCGGGCGACGAAGGTGTTGGCCGGGCGGGCATATATCTCCATCGGCGCTCCGACCTGCTGGATGCGCCGATCGTTCATCACCACGATCCGGTCGGCGAGAGTCATCGCCTCGGCCTGGTCGTGGGTGACCATGATGAAGGCGGCCTCGACCCGCTGCCGGATTTGGGCCAGCTCGACCCGGGTGCGCATCCTCAGCGCCGCGTCGAGGTTGGAGAGCGGTTCGTCGAGCAGGAACAGCTTCGGATGCTTGACGATCGCCCGCCCGATCGCGACCCGCTGCCGCTGACCGCCCGACATCTGCCCGGGCTTCTTGTCGAGCTGGCTCTCGATCTCGAGCACCCGCGCCGCTTCCGCGACCCGCGCGTCGATCTCATGCTTCGGCACCCGCGCATTCCTGAGGCCGAACGCCATGTTCTCGCGGACGGTCATGTGCGGGTAGAGCGCATAATGCTGGAACACCATCGCGACGCCGCGCTCGCCCGGCGGCTTGCGGTCGATCCGCTCGCCCGCCAGCCGCACCTCGCCGGCGTCGGCGGTCTCGAGCCCGGCGATGATCCTCAGCAGGGTCGACTTGCCCGACCCCGACGGCCCGAGGAAGGCGACGAACTCCTTCGCCTCCATGGTCAGCGAGACGTCGTCGAGCACGAGCGTGTCGCCATAGGCCTTGCGGACGTTGCTAAGCTCCAGACTGGCCAATGATTTCCCCTTGTGCGGCGCGATTTGTCGGACAAGTGGCGAGCGCCGTCAATGGCCCCGTCAAGGCGCCGCGCAATCGCCGGGGGCCGGGTGCGCCTTCCGGGAACGGCCCGGGCCCCTCGCCCGTTGGGTGGCGGCCCGGCCGCACGCCGGGTGCAACAGGAGGAAGTTATCATGCGTAAACTGTCGCTGCGCGGCGCCCTCGCACCCGCCGCCCTGCTTGTCCTGGCCGCGCCGGCTTTCGCCAAGGGCGATCTCGCCGACAAGGCGAACGAGCTTGCCGAGCAGGCCAATGACGTCCAGGCGCAGGCCGGGGCGCTCGCCAACGAGGCGCTCAATGCCGAAGCCGACCGCGACGCGCGCGACGGCGCCGCCGTGACCGGCAACGCGGATGCGGATGACGGCGACGACGACGGCGTTTCCGGCAAATGGGGTCTCCTCGGCCTGCTCGGCCTCGCCGGCCTGCTCGGCCTCAGGAAAAAGGACGACCACCACGTTCGGGTCGACCCCTTGCGCGACCCGCGGCCATGACGACGCCGGGGGACGTCAGTTGCTGACTGTCCCCCGCCGCTTTGCTAGTCTGCGCGGGTCGCCCATGATTGCAGGAGACCGCCGATGAACCCCGTCCGCCACGCCGCCGCCCTCGCCGCCCTCGTCCTCGCCCTTGCCGCCTGCGAGGTGAAGGTCGACGAGAACAGCGCCGCCCGGCTCGAAAATGCGGCGGAGAGCGCCGGCGCGACGGTCGAGAATGTCGCGGAGAGCGCCGGCAACCTCGCCGAGACGACCGCCGACCAGGTCGGGAACGCGGCCGACGGTCTCGGCAAGGTCGACGTCGACGTCCGGACCGGCGGCAACGAGACGGCGTCGAACCGGCAATAGCGGCGCCGGCCGCCGCCTCAGACCACGCTCTGCTCGATCACCCCGAAGATCGGGTGGCCGGCCTCGTCGTCCATCCAGATCCGCACCGTATCGCCGCGCTTGAGGAACTCCGTCCTGGGCTTGCCCTCGAGGATCGTCTCCACCGTCCGGACCTCGGCGATGCAGCTGTAACCGAGGCCGCCCGATTCGATGGGCTTGCCCGGGCCGCCGTCCGAATCACGATTGGAGACGGTGCCCGAGCCGACGATCGAGCCGGCGCCGATGTTCCGGGTCCTGGCGAGATGGGCGATCAGGATGCCGAAATCGAAAGTCATGTCGACGCCGGCGTCGGCGCGCCCGAACGGCCGCCCGTTGAGGTCGACCTTGAGCGCGCCGTGCAGCTTGCCGTCCTGCCAGCGCTCGCCGAGCTCGCCAGGGGTGACGAAGACCGGCGACAGCGCCGAGGCCGGCTTGGATTGGAGGAACCCGAAGCCCTTGCCGAGCTCGGCGGGGATGAGGTTGCGCAGGGAGACGTCGTTGACCAGGCCGACGAGCCGGATGTAGCCGCGCGCCTCCTCGGGCGTGACCCCTCGCGGCACGTCGCCGGTCACCACCACCACCTCGGCCTCGCAGTCGCAGCCCCAGGCCTCATCGGCGAGCGGGATGGCGGCACGCGGCGGCAGCATTTCGTCCGAGCCGCCCTGGTACATGAGCGGGTCGGTCCAGAAGCTGGCCGGCATCTCGGCGGCGCGCGCCTGGCGCACGAGGGCGACGTGGTTCACATAGGCCGAACCGTCGGCCCACTGGTAGGCGCGGGGCAGGGGCGCCAGCGCCTCGCGCTCGTGGAACCGGTCGCGCGGGATGACGCCATGTTCGAGGTCCGTGGCGAGCAGCTCGAGCTGGGGCAGGGTCCGCTCCCAATCGTCCAGCGCCGTCTGCAGCGTCGGCGCGATATGGGTCGCGTCCGCGCACCAGGCGAGGTCGCCGCTCACCACCACCAGCCGCCCGTCGCGGCCGCCTTTCAGGGAACCGAGTTTCATTCATCCTCCCGTCGTCATCCCGGCGAAAGCCGGGACCCCAGGACGAGAGGTCACGACGATTCACCCTGAGGCCCCGGCTTCCGCCGGGGGTGACGCGGTGCACTGGCATTTGCGCCGCGCCTTGGCTAGTGGGCTGCCAACTCTGAATTCCCGTCCCAAGGACCATCCCATGCGTAACATCGACCATTATATCGGCGGCGGCGCCCACGCCTCCGGCGAGCGCCACGGCGACGTCTTCGATCCGAACAATGGCGGCGTCCAGGCAAAGGTGCGCTTCGGCACCGGGGCGGACCTCGACCGCGCCGTCGCCGCGGCCAACGCCGCCCTCCCGGCCTGGATCGCGACCAACCCGCAGCGCCGCGCCCGAGTCATGTTCAACTTCAAGGCGCTGGTCGAGAAGAACATCGAGGATCTCGCCCTCCTCCTCTCCTCCGAGCACGGCAAGGTGCTCGCCGACGCCCGCGGCGACGTCCAGCGCGGGCTCGTGGTGATCGAGTTCGCCTGCGGCATCCCTCAGGCGCTCAAGGGCGAATATACCCAGGGCGCCGGCCCCGGCATCGACGTCTATTCGATGCGCCAGCCGCTCGGGATCGTCGCCGGAATCACGCCGTTCAACTTTCCCGCGATGATCCCGATGTGGATGTTCGGAGTCGCCATCGCCTGCGGCAACGCCTTCATTCTCAAGCCCTCCGAGCGCGACCCCTCGGTTCCGGTCCGCCTCGCCGAGCTGATGAAGGAAGCCGGGCTGCCCGACGGCATCCTCCAGGTCGTCCACGGCGACAAGGAGATGGTCGACGCCATCCTCGACCATGAGGAAATAAGAGCGATCAGCTTCGTCGGCTCGTCCGACATCGCCCATTATATCTACTCGCGCGGCACCGCGAACGGGAAGCGGGTCCAGGCCTTCGGCGGCGCCAAGAATCACGGCATCGTCATGCCCGACGCCGATCTCGACATGGTCGTCAACGACCTCGCCGGCGCCGCCTTCGGCTCGGCCGGCGAGCGCTGCATGGCGCTGCCCGTGGTTGTGCCCGTGGGCGAGAAGACGGCCGACAACCTCCGCGAGAGGCTGATCCCGGCGATCGAGGGACTGCGCGTCGGAGTCTCGACCGACGCCGACGCCCATTACGGCCCGGTGGTCAACGCCGCGCATCGCCAG
>JAXDPG010000088.1:0-4338 GCA_034668485.1 Sphingomonadales bacterium | reverse complement strand
ATCGACACCTTTCTCGCGGCACACGCCTTCGGCCACGTGGACCATCGTCCCGTAGGCAAGGATCGTCAGCGCCGAGCCATCGCGGGCGATCCGCGCCTTGCCCAGCGGCACGGTGTAGTAGCCTTCGGGCACGAGAGCGTCGGGATGCCCCTTCCACGCCTTGGCCGGACGGTCGTAGTAGCCGTCGAACGGGCCATTGTAGATCCGCTTGGGCTCGAAGAACACGACCGGGTCGTTGTCCTCGATCGCGGCGATCAGCAGGCCCTTGGCGTCGTAGGGGTTGGATGGGATCACCGTCTTGATCCCGGCGATGTGGGTGAACAAAGCCTCGGGCGACTGGCTGTGGGTCTGGCCGCCGAAGATGCCGCCGCCATCGGGCGTTCGGATCACCATCGGCAGGTGCCATTCGCCCGCCGAGCGGTAGCGCATCTTGGCGGCTTCGGAGACGATCTGGTCGAAGCCGGGATAGATATAGTCGGCGAACTGGATCTCGGCGACCGGGCGGAGGCCGTAGGCGGCCATGCCGATGGCGATGGCGACGATGCCGTTCTCGCTGATCGGCGAATCGAAGGCGCGCGCGGTACCGAATGTCCTCTGAAGCCCTTCCGTCACCCGGAAGACTCCGCCGAAATAGCCGACGTCCTCGCCGAGGACGACGCAATTGGGATCGCGCTCCATCATCACGTGGTGCGCGGAGTTGAGCGCCTGGATCATGTTCATGACGCTCATCCGCGCTTCGCCTCGCCTTCCGCGATCGCCTGGGCCTGCTGCTCCCTGAGATGCCAGGGCAATTCCTCGAACACGTCCTCGAACATCGAGGCGATGTCGAGATAGGGGTCGGACTGGAGGGTGCCGAGCTTCTCCGCCTCCTTCTGGGCGGCGCGGACTTCGGCGTCGAGGCTGTCGAGCTGGGCCGAATGACGCTCCTCGTCCCACTCGCCGAGGGAGAAGAGATGCTGCCTCAGCCGAGCGACCGGATCGCCCAGCGGCCAGGCCGCGCCGGCATTCTGGGGGCGGTAGACCGAAGGATCGTCGGAGGTGGAATGGCCCTCGACCCGGTAGGTGAAGAATTCGATCAGGGTCGGCCCGAGATTGGCTCGGGCGCGGTCGGCGGCCCAGCGGGTGGCGGCATAGACGGCGAGGGCGTCGTTGCCGTCGACCCTGAGGCCGGCAATACCGTAGCCGACCGCCCGGGCGGCGAAGGTGGTGAGCTCGCCGCCGGCGATTCCGGAGAAGGTCGAGATCGCCCACTGGTTGTTGACGACGTTGAGGATGACGGGCGCGCGGTAGACCCCGGCGAAGGTGCAGGCGGCATGGAAATCGCCCTCGGCGGTCGAGCCGTCGCCGATATAGCCGGCCGCGATCCGGCTGTCGCCGCGTATCGCCGAGCCCATCGCCCAGCCGACCGCCTGCGGGAATTGGGTGGCGAGATTGCCCGAGATGGTGAAGAAGCCGTGCGCGTTGGACGCGTACATGATCGGCAGCTGCCGCCCTTTGAGCGGATCGCCGCGGTTCGAATAGACCTGGCACATCATCTGGACGAGCGGATAGTCGCGGGCGACGAGCAGGCCCTGCTGGCGATAGGTCGGGAAGCACATGTCGTCGCGGTCGAGGGCGTGGGCGCCGGCGACCGCGATCGCCTCCTCGCCGGTGCATTTCATGTAGAAGCTGGTCTTGCCCTGCCGCTGGGCCCGGTACATGCGGTCGTCGTAGACGCGCACCATCATCATGTCCCGGAGGATGCGGCGCAGCATTTCCGGATCCAGCTTCGGGTCCCAGGGGCCGACCGCCTTGCCCTCCTCGTCGAGCACCCGGACCAGCGAATGGACCAATTCGTGGGTCTCCGCGGCCGGGGCGGCGGCGTCGGGGCGGCGGACGCTGCCGGCGGCGGGGATCGGGATATGGCTGAAGTCGACCGCATCTCCCGGCCGCGCGGGCGGCTCGGGGACGTGGAGGGAGAGCGCCGGCCGGTTGGGGCGCTCGCGTCGTTCGGTCATCCTCTACCCTGTTCGTTGCGGCTCGGAAGCGCCCGTAGCTTGTGGCGCCGCCCTTGTGAAGCGGCGCGGGGCGGGGCGACACTCCGAGGTGCGAGGCGGCAGATCAATCGCCTGCCACCGAAATGGCGCAGACTTTCATTGACTCTCGCCGCTTTCGAGCGCGGAATTCGTCGCAAAGCATGGGGGTAGGCATGACAGGGACTCGTTGTCTAATCGCGTCAATGGCGGTGGTGACCGTTGCCTGCTTCCGAAGTAGCGACGCCGAGGCGCGTTTCCTGCAAGTCGATCCCGTCGGATACAAGGATCAGGCCAACCTCTACGCTTACGCGAATAACGACCCGATCAATGGGCGCGACCCCAGTGGGATGACCTGCACTTCAGCGCAACAAGGCGACAAGACGGTCTATTCGTGCCACATTGATGGCGTCGCCGTTATGAAGGACGGCCATGTCGACCATATACGGCCTCCTACTGCGGCCGAAAACAAGCAGTTCGCGGCTTTCAACGCTCGATACACGGCCGCCGTCAACAGACTTATGAGCCACCCGGACAAGTCCGTGACAGTGGCCCCCGTGAAAGGGAAGGAAGGCTCATTCCAGACCACGGCTGGGAGGGCGGCGCAGTCTCTCATCTCGCGCGAATTCGCCTATGCCGGAACGAATGTTCCTCAAGGCACCGATCTGGCGACAGCAGGCCTCTACAACCCACAAATGGGTGTCGTCGAGGGCGCGAGAACCTACGTTGGCCAATCCGGTCTGGTCGGCGCGAGCCAAGCCGGAATCGTTCACGATGGCGGATTACACGCCACTCCTGAGGAGTGGACGGGCAGTTTACAAATAAAAGGATATCCACTCAATACAATAGACCATCAACATCAGTATAATAGCGCGGCGTGCAGCTTATTAGGTAACTGCTGATGTTCCGTTCAAGGAGACTATCTTTAGCCCTTTCATCACTGGTTTTATCGTATTTTGTATTGAATGTAGCCGCAGTAGCAGTAGATATTCCCAAGCCCTATCAGAATAGTGCCATATCATATGTGAGCGCTGATCTCAATCACGCTGCAAGCTTTTCGAGTGACAGGGCCACCTTGGGAGCGCCCCCTGGCCTGCTAGCCATATGGCCTTCATCGCCCGCTCGGTATTTTACAGTTCAAGACGAAATACAATGCGTCTCAATCGGTCATTCCGGATACTCTATAGAATACGCTATCAAAAGGCCGCTGAAGGAGGGTGACAGGTATTCGTGCCTTGGTAGTCATTTCAGGGTCATAAAATGTTTCTCGTATTGCCACTCAGCTACCATCGAAGTAAGCCATCGATTGGGGGGAAATAGACCGGGATATTTAAAATCCTACCTTTATGCAGACGACTGTCTCGGCGTTCTAGGATTTAGTCAGAACGGTGATTTAACGAAGAAAATTCCTTTAGATTCGCAATGGCTCCGCGGGGCGGTCGGAATTCTTGCGGACAAGAGCTATCCGGAATGTCGTCCTTTCTGAGAGTCCTTGCCCGCTCTGGAGCCAGAAAGAGCCCCAGGAGGTGCAGATTTCGAATATTTGCTTTGTCCGTCCCCCTTGTTTTCGCTCTTGTTACGTCCGCTGCGCTCGCCACTCCGTCACCGGCTGACGTGGTACGAGCGGTCCTCAGTCGACCTGAGGCTCGCATAGACTACCATGACGCCTCAACCACGTTCGATCGGTTGATCGACAAGGACAGTGACGTTCCGGCCACGCGGGCGATGGCGGCGCGACTGGTCGATGCTGCCCGTCAGATGGCCGGGCCTCATCCTACCGACGCCTATAGGCTCGCGGCAATCCGCCAGGCGATCTACGTCGCCGGCGCGTGGAACTACAATCGGCCGTTCAGCTACGATCTCGACGATCCGTTCGGCGCGCAGGTGCGGAACAAGATGCTGTCCTCCTACGTGCGTACGCGAAAGGGCAATTGCGTGTCGATGCCCGTCCTCTTCATGATCGTGGCCGACCGGATGGGGTTGAACGTGCGCCTCGCGGCCGCGCCACTGCATCTGTTCGTCCGCTACACCGATCCGGACAGGATCGACCACGACCTCGAAGCGACCAGCGGCGGGCACGAGGCCCGGGACGTCTGGTACCGCCAGAATCTGCCGATGAGCGACCGCGCGATCCAGAGCGGCATCTACATGCGGACGCTGAGCCGGCGCGAGACGGTAGCCGCGATGGCAAGCATGGTCCTCGACTTCCTGCTGGCCGAGCGCCGCTACCAGGAAGCCGCCGACGTGGCCGATGCGATCCTCGTCGCCAATCCTCGCGACGCCTATGTGATGGTGAAGAAGGGCACGGCGATCGCCGGCCCGATGC